>JBAWGU010000057.1:0-4331 GCA_049593215.1 Pyrinomonadaceae bacterium | reverse complement strand
CCTTATCCCTCATCCCTTGAGGTTATTATGTCTCGTATAGGAAAGAAAGTTATCACGGTTCCGAAGGGCGTGACGGTCAAGGTTGGCGAGCGCGAGCTGGAAGTGAAAGGGCCGAAGGGAACTCTGCGGACGCCCGTGCCGGAGGGCATTAACTTCAAGCTCGAAGGCGATCAGTTGCAGGCAGAGCGCGCGGGCGATGAGCTTGCGGCGCAGCATGGTCTGGCGCGTGCGCTTGCCAATAACGCTATCGTCGGCGTCACCGAAGGTTTCTCAAGACAGATGGATGTCGTCGGCGTCGGCTATAAGGCGGACGTGCAGGCCAAGCGGATTGTTTTCTCGCTCGGCTACTCGCATCAGATTGAGTTCCCGTTACCGGAAGGCGTTGAGGTGAAAGCCGAGCGTATGCCTACGAAGGCAAGCATTCAGCAGTACCAGACGACGCTCACGCTCTCCGGCATTGATAAACAGAAACTCGGACAGGTCGCGGCGGAGATGCACAGGCTGCGCAAGCCCGACGCCTATAAAGGCAAAGGCGTGCGCTATGCAGACGTGCCTCTCAAGTTGAAGCCGGGCAAGACCGGTAAATAGTAATCAGTTTTCAGTTTTCAGTTTTAAGTTAAAAGCTTGCGAACTGAAAACTGAAAACTCAAAACTGAAAACTGAATTATGGCAAACAAAGATAGAGCAGCAGTTCGCAATGCGGTTCACAAACGCATACGCCGCAAGGTGAGTGGCACGACGGAGCGTCCGCGCCTGGCGATTTATCGCAGCATAAATCACATCTACGCTCAGGTGATTGATGACGAGCACAGGCAAACGCTCGCGTCCGCTTCGACGACTGAGAAAGATTTGCGCGGCGCAACGGGCGGCAACATCGAAGCCGCACAGCGCATCGGACGCGCCATCGCGGAACGCGCGCAGGCGGCAGGCATCACAAGCGTAGTCTTTGACAGGGGCGGCTATCTTTATCATGGTCGCGTCAAGGCTTTGACGGATGCAGCGCGTGAGGCAGGCTTGAACAAAGATGAAGCGGCAGCACAGCAGCAACAGCAGGAGGCTGCTGCCGTTGAAGGTCAATAGTAGGAAGAGCAATGAGACAACCTAGACAGAGAATTCCAGCGCAAGGGCTTGACCTCAAAGATCAAGTCATCTCGATTAACCGCGTGACCAAAGTGGTCAAGGGCGGCAAGAACCTTTCGTTTGCCGCGCTCGTCGTCGTCGGAGACGAATCGGGCCACGTCGGATTCGGCACAGGCAAGGCGCGCGAAGTGCCCCTCGCCATCAAGAAAGGCATCGAGGCGGCCAAGAAGAATTTGATTCGCGTGCCGCTCATCAACAACACCCTGCCGCATCCCTTCATCGGGCGTTACGGCGCGGGCCGCGTCCTGATGAAGCCTGCTTCGGAAGGCACAGGCGTGATTGCCGGAGGCGCAGTGCGCGCAGTGATGCAGGCCGTCGGCGTCCACGACGTGCGCACCAAAGTTCTCGGCTCGAACAACCCGCACAACGTCGTGCGCGCAACCTTCGACGGTCTTCTCAAAATGAAAGACCCGATGGAACTCGCGCGCCTGCGCGGTAAGCAGGTGGAAGAGCTTTAAAGATTTGAACGGCGAATAAGAGCAAGCGGGCTTTTCATTCAGTTCTGACCATTCAACTCTTGAGGAGGTTTTGAGATGACTGACGAAAGCAACGGACCGGACAAGAAGCCGGGGCCGCAAAGCCCTAGGATTATTCGCATAGAATATTACCACAGCGCGGCAGACGCCCCGCGCGAGCAGCAGGTGATAATTCACCAACTCGGATTTACACAGGTGGGCCAGATTATCACGCGCCCGAACACGCGCGAGGTTCATCAGATGGTCGAGAAAGTACCGCACCTGATAAGAATCATAGAATAGGAATAGAGGCGAGAGGTCTTCAAAATGGCAGAGCAGCAGCAACAACAGCCCGGCACGATTCGCATACAGTTTTACAGGAGTTCCATCTCCACGCCGGAGGCTCACAAGCAGATTGTCAGAAGCCTCGGCCTGACGAAGCTGAACCAGATCGTCGAGCGTCCAGACACACCAGCGACGCGCGGCTTCGTCGAGAAAGTGCCGCACCTTCTGCGCATCATAGAGTAAATGGGTTTTCGCTTATCGAAAATCACTTGATGGAGTAAAGCATTATGGCTATCGGTCTCAATAATCTTCATGCGCCGCAAGGCTCAACGCATAAGAAGAAGCGCGTCGGGCGTGGTCCCGGTTCGGGTCTGGGCAAGACGGCGGGTCGTGGTAACAAGGGACAGAAATCGCGTTCCGGCTATTCGTCAAAAGTCGGTTTTGAGGGCGGACAGATGCCCCTTCATCGCCGCCTGCCAAAGCGCGGCTTCACCAACATTTTTAAGAAAGAGTGGATTGAGGTGAGCCTCGCTGCGTTGGACAGGAGCTTTGACGCGAATACGGAAGTGACGCCTGAATTGCTGCACGAGCGCGGCCTGATTAAGAAGGCCAAGCGCGATGTCGTCGTGCTCGGCACGGGCGAGATCACAAAGGCCCTGCGCATCTCCGCGCATCGCTTCACCAAAAGCGCGCGTGAAAAGATAGAGCGCGCAGGCGGCGCGGCCACGTTGATTACAAAAGAGCCGTCGGTCGAGCAGCCGCAGGCTTAGGCGCGAAAATTTTGAAGGCAGTTCCGAATGAGAACCACTGAAGCAGGGCCATTGAGATTTGAACGGAAAATCTCGGTTGCCACAGGCTTCGGTGGTTTCGTTTCACGCGCGGGGCTGCTTGCGCGTTTCATAGCGCGAAAGCGATAATTGCAAACGCAACAAACGATGTATGCCGTAAGTTTTTAATGGTCCATTGTCCATCGTCTGAGATAAGAGGCACGAGAGAGTATGGAAAAGTTTTTTGCCGCCGTTCGCAACATGTTCAATGTGCCGGACCTGCGCAAGCGCATTCTTTTTACGCTTGGCCTGCTGGCCGTCTATCGCCTCGGAGCGCACGTCAGCGCGCCCGGCATCAACAAGGCGCAACTCGAAAGGGTCTGGCATGACGTGAGCGGCACGCTGCTCGGCGTGCTGGACCTTTTCTCCGGTGGAAACTTTCGCACCATCTCCGTCTTCGCGCTCGGCGTCACGCCCTACATCACCGCCTCTATCATCTTGCAGTTGATGACGGTCGTCTCGCCGCAGTTGAAGAAGTTGCAGGAAGAAGGCGAGATGGGTCGGCAGAAGATTAACCAGTGGACGCGCTACCTGACTGTCGGACTCGCCGCGATTCAAACATCTTTCGTCGCACACTGGCTACAGGTCAACGGAGTCGGTGCGCCCGGCTGGAGCTTCCTGCTCGGAACGGCTTTAACTTTAACGACGGGCACGATCTTCGTGATGTGGCTTGGCGAGCAGATTACGGAGCGCGGCGTCGGCAACGGAATCTCACTGTTGATTTTCGCGGGCATCGTTATCGGCCTTCCGCGCGGCGTGCAGCAGGTGTGGGAGCGAGTGAGCGGCGGCGATGCGCTTGAGACCGTCGGCGTCATTGCGATGGTGCTTGCGCTCATTGCCATCATCGCTTTCATCGTCTTTGTCGAAGCGGGCAGGCGCAAGGTTGCTGTCAGCTACGCGAAGCGGCACGTTGGCCGTCAACTCGTCGGCGGGCAGCAGACCGTGATGCCGCTCAAGGTCAACATGGGCGGCGTGATTCCCGTCATCTTCGCTTCAAGCGTGCTGGCGATGCCGCAAACTTTATTCTCAGCGTTTCCGCCGAAAGACCCTGCGACGACGTGGGGCAAGGTCTTCAACTTCTTCCAACTTTTTCACGCGGGCGATCCTTACTACGAATTGATATTCCTGTCGCTCATCGTCTTCTTCACGTTCTTCTACATCTCTATCGTCTTTAACGTCGAAGAGGTTGCGGACAACCTGCGCAAGCATGGCGGCTTTCTGCCGGGCATCCGTCCCGGAAGAGCGACCGCCGAATATCTCAATACGATAATGACGCGCCTGACGACTGTCGGCGCAATCTATCTCGCGCTCGTAGCATTTGTGCCGCAGTTTATGTTGAGCGGATTCAAGGTTGCGCGTCTGCCTTTCATCGGCACGTGGCTCGATGCGTTTGTCAGCAGCACGCCCGGACTCGGCTGGATTCCGACAGGGATGGGCTATCAATTCTATTTCGGCGGCACGTCGCTCCTGATTCTTGTCGGCGTGGCGATGGACACGGTCGCGCAGATTGAAGCGCAACTCGTCATGCGCAACTACGAAGGCTTCCTCGGCTCAGGCAGCCGCCTGCGCGGACGCAGAGCATAAAAGCAGTGATGAGTGATGAGTAATGAGTGGTGAGTTAAAG
>JBAWGU010000056.1:0-4870 GCA_049593215.1 Pyrinomonadaceae bacterium | reverse complement strand
GGCGCGGCACGTCTGCGCGAAGCTTCGGCAGAGGCGGCGGAGGCACGCTCGCCTGTTTGACAAGCACTGCGGATTGCAGCGCATCTATGAACGGAGGACGCCCTGCAAGCATCTCGTAAACGAGCACGCCTAGACTGTAGATGTCGCTGCGCGCTTCGACGCTCTGGCCCAGACATTGTTCGGGAGACATGTAGCGCGGCGTGCCGACGATAACGCCTGAGCCTGTCGTGGCGTGCGTCGCGGTCGCATCTGCCGATGTCGCCAGAACTTTTGCGACGCCGAAATCAAGCACGCACACGCCGCGCTCGTTGAGCATGATGTTTGAAGGCTTGAGGTCGCGGTGGACTATGCCAAGCTTGTGCGCTTCCGCGAGCACGTCGCAGATGTCTGAAGCGATTTCGACGGCGCGGGCTGGCGCAAACCATCCGTCTGTGGTGAGCGTCTCTGAAAGCGTCTTGCCTTCGACGTGCTCCATCACGATGAAGTGACGCCCGTCTGGAAGATTGCCAGCCTCGAAGATCATCGTCGCGTGCGCGTGGCGCAGACGCGCCATCGTGCGGGCTTCGCGCATGAAGCGGTCTGCCACGTCCGGGTCGGAAGCGTATTCGGGTTTGATGATTTTGACGGCGACGGTGCGTTCTAATCCGAGTTGGGTGGCGCGATAGACGGTGCCCATGCCGCCCGTGCCGATTTCACATTCGATGCGAAAGCGTCCGGCGATGATGTGGGGGACATCCATTTCCTTGACCCTCCGTGTAAAAGGGGTCGCTCCGACTTTTTGCGCTTTCTACGAGGGGCAGGAAGAGCAAACGCGCACGTGTCGGGCGGCGCAGGTCTTTCAAAATTTCAGTTGAGAGGGGAGAAAGATTTCGCCCCTCAAAAGCAAGGGGCGAGTGGCTGCATATTTTAGCACTAAGACTGAGAAAAACAGAAGGGATTTTAACAAGCGGTAGTGCGTCACCGATTACTTAAGCTTGATATTTCTAGCGCGCCAACTAAGAAAAGCATAAGCCAGAAGCGTGTAAAGAACCCAGTTGCCGATTATGATCGAAAGAATGTTTCCAGATTCTAAGCCGTCGAAGACGATAAATTCGCGGTCAGGGTCAAGTGGATAGAAATGATAATAGATGTAGCTGGGCCAGGCGAATGGAAACCAGAGCACCCGTGAGAAAGTGGCATTGTTGATGAATTCCGCAAGTCTGCTGCTCAAGATGGCGTAGCAAACAGGCATTAAAAAGCCAAGGATGACAGATAAGCCCCCTCTATCCATATCGCTTATCTCGTCAGTGAATTTAACTCTCATATATGACCTCAACAGTTATTCCTTGAAATAAACCTGCAAATCTTTTTCGCCTGTGATGAGCCAGCGTCCGTTGATCTTCTGAAGCCAGAGTTTCTGTTGCACAGAGCCGTGAGAATATTTCTCATCGCCCTCAAAGGTCCATGTCTTGTCGAAGACGGCGGTGGCGCGTTCGGCGTTGGTGGGGTCGGGCGCGACGAGTATGTTGGTGAGTTCGACTTCGATGTCCGAGTAGGCGTCGAAGGCACGTTCGCGGTCGGCGCGGACGCGGGCAGAGCTGACGTTAGTGGTCAGGTAATAAGTTTCGAGCGTGTCTGCGTAGTAGCTCATGTGCGCGTTGATGTCGCGGTCGTTTGTCGAGTCGGCCCAACCCTGTAGAGTCTTCGTTGCTTGATCGCGCACGGCTGCCGCTTCTGCGGGCGAGATGGTCGGCGCAGGCGTCGGCGTCGGACTCAGGGTCGGGCTGGGCGTCGGTCTTGTTGGAGAACGGTTGACGTTGGGTTGCGAGTTTTGATTGACGAGACGCTGCTCTCTGTTGCGCATGATGAGCAGCGCGGCGACGCCGCCGAGCGCGCCGAGCAGGATGATGACAAGGATGGAGAGAATGATGACGGGCGTTCTGCTTCTGGACCTATTCGGCGGCGCGGGAGCGTAAGCGCGTTGTTCGTTTGCGTTAGGTGCGGCTGGCGGCGGAGCGAGCCTGTCGGGTGAAGGTGTCTGTGCAACGGTTGCGCGCGGGTCGAAGATTTCCGTGGCGGGAAGCTCTTTGACGCGAGCAGGCGGCACGGTGACGAGCGTCGCTTCGGAATCCGTAGAGGAAGCGTCCGCTTCATCATCCACACTTTTTAAGACCGCTCCGTCTTGCAGGCAGAAGCGCAGCGTGTCATCTGTGTAAGTGCTTCCGCATGTGGGGCAACGTTTCATCGCTTGCGCTTTCTGCTCATCTGCGATCTGGTGAAGGTTAGCGCCGGGCCGAAGCCGCGAGCGGCGCGAGTCGGCTGCATGTGTTAGCTGGATCGCCGCTCATTTGTTGGATTCAAATTATACTCCTGCGATTTACCACGTGGGATGCTGAGCGATTGCCACTCCGCACCGACGTGCGCCCGTGCGATCAGCACAATTTGACCCACATGATACGCCAGATGCGCCAGTGATCTGTGCAACGCATCTGAGACGGTTGAGTCTTTACCTCTAATCTTCACCACTTTGCTTAAATCAGAATCTTTGAGCGAGTTGATTTCATCAAAGAGGATGCTCCAAGACTCGTCCCACCTCTTTAACAGGACAGCTCTATCTTCCAACTTCTCCTCAAATTCTTCATCTCTATTGCGCCACGGCTTCTCACCATCTTCTGTCAGGAAGTTGGTAAATCTTGATTTTAGATTTCCCGATAGATGGTTCATTGTGACGGCGATGGAATTGCCGTCCTCGCCCAACACCTTATGCACATCATCGTCCTTGATTTGGGCGAGCGCCCCTTCAGCCAGAGACTTGTATCTTTGATACTCAAATTTAATTGATTCAACTATCATTTCTTGCTCCTACTTTCGGGCAATCTAACTCTGACCTTCGGCGAACTCCCAGATTTTATTTAGCTCAGATTGAATCATGAAGGCAGAGACGGGGGCAAACAGTATGTAGAGGACTTGCGAGACGACAGGGATTTCCGTGCGCGGCATTCCTGCTCTGGCCTGTAGCTCCATGATGAGCTGCGGGTATCTGACGGCGAGATAGATGAAATAGATGAAGCAAGTGACGACGCCGAGAATGGTATCTAAAGTCGGATTCAAATCTTCGCGCCCGAGCGCATTCTTAATTTCGACGCCGGAGATGTACCACCAGTAAACGAGATAGACGAAGCAGGTCACGAGCGAGAGCGCGAGCACCATCAATGGATCGCGCTTCTTGCCGGTGGCAAGAAGGCCGTTGACTTGAGGCGCAAGCTCCGTTTCCTGAAGCGCGTTGTCAACGGAAGGCACAGGCAAGGCCGTATCAACAGACTGTGGCTCTCTCGCATCAGTTGCCGTTTGAAGCGGAGTAGTTGTGAAAGGCGTCGAACTGCTCTGCCCTGTGACCGGCAAGCCGCAACTCACACAAGCACGTGCCGCATCGTCGTTGGCCTGCCCGCAGTTTGCGCAGAAGATCATCTCTATACTTTGTCCGTTGTCCATAGCCAGTTGTCCGTTGTTCGTGATTACCGAGTTGAATACTGAAGATAAGAACACTCACCGCGAGCCACACTCAAAACAACTGACAACGGACGACGGACAACGGACGTTTTAATCAACATTCGGAATCCAGAACAGTTGCTCGCCGGACATGACGGGGCGGAGGCCGCGTTTGGGCAACTCTTTTTCTTCGAGGCCGAGATAGGTGAAGTGCGGCAGGTCGCTCAGCACGGTTTGAAACCATCCATGCTCGGCGAGAATTTCGCGCACGCGCGCCTGCATGAACTCGTTGACATCGAAGGCGAGCATCGAGATGTGCTGCGATGCGCCGGGCGCGGCGATGGAGTAGAGAATTGATTTCGAGAAATCTTTGCTGAAGAAGATGCCGCTCTTCTCTAATTCAAGCACCTCTGAAATCTGTTGGCGAAGAGGAAGCGAGCGCAGTCGCGCGACCTGTTCGGGCGTGAGGTGGCCCTTTGCGCTCCAGTAATCGAGCGCGGGAAGAAAGCGCGTGTCCCAAAGGCGTAGCGTGTCTTCGTAAGTGCGCCGCGCGGCCTCTGCGCCGTCGCGCGGGGTAATCTCTAAACCCTCTTTGTTGGCCTGCTCGCGCGCTCTCAGCAGAGCTTTCAAGGCGGCGGGCTGAAGTTCTATTTCGTCCTCACCGATTGTCGCGGCTTCAAACTTTGCGCGATTTTGAAACTCCTCGACTTCCGCTTCACCCGCGAAGAAGCAGAGAGGCGGCAGCATGACCTTGCTGCTGGCGACATAGATTGCGCCGTAATCTTCCAGCACGCGGCGCGCAATATTGTCCGTCGCAGGGCAGATGTTTTCCAATTTCAGCTTGCGCTTCTTCAGATATTTTTCGAGCGCGTCATAAAAGTTGACGGGCGCACCGTACTCTTTCATCTTCTCTCTGGTCTCAAGCATCTTATCGCTCTTCTCTACGGAGTTCGTATTAACGGGAGCCTGCTTATTCTCTCTGACCGTGCGCGGGCGCGTCTGCTGATTTTGATTGCTGCTTTGATTCGACTGCGCACGAGCGACAGGCGCGTGTGCGCGACAGAACAGGAGCAACATAGGACAGAAGAGAAACAACGTCAAAGCTAACGCCGCTCCGGGATAATTGTAGCTGCACGAAACCTTGCGCGCGTGCAATATGTTCAGCATGAAACGCTCTTGTTAATACGCTGAAGCATCTTGTCTCTTCAACGCATAATTAAAATCTCTGTTAGCAATCATCTCATCAACAACCGTCACGCGCGCGTCTTCTCAAAATCAATGCGGCGAATGATAAAGGGGCGCAAAAGGTCAGGTCAACAAACGAAGAAGACCCGGAGCCTTTGCTTAAAGCGAGTTGCGATTGCACGTCAGGAAAGATTAACCGCAAAGGTCGCAAAGAGGA
>JBAWGU010000055.1:0-2965 GCA_049593215.1 Pyrinomonadaceae bacterium | reverse complement strand
TTAACTACTCATATTCGTTCATGAGGAGTTCCTCTAAACGCTCGCGGCGACTGCGGCTGAGCTTCAGCTCAGTTCCGTCTTTCAAGACGACGACGTATTCCCCATTCGGATTCTGATGCAGTTCTTTGACGCGATCAAAGTTGATGATGGTGGAGCGGTGAATGCGCAGGAACTTGCGCGGGTCGAGCTTCTCCTCAAGCTCGTTCATGCTCACGCGAAGCAGATGAGACTTACCGGCGATGTGCAGCTTGATGTAATAGTCATCCGCAGAAATCCAGTCAACATCAGCGGCCTTGATAAAGGCCACCCTGCCGCCTGACCTGATCATGAATCTCGTGAGGAAGCTCTTTCGCTTAACGGAAGCGATTTCTCTTCCCGCTTGATCTCCAAGCAGAGCCAGCAGGCTTTGACTGAGCTTGTTGATCTCCTTCAATTCAACGTGAGTCTTGGCTTGACGCAGAGCCTCCCAGAATCTTTTGTCGGTAAACGGCTTCAGCAGATAATCGAGCGCGTGCATTTCAAAAGCCTTCAGCGCATAGCTATCAAAAGCCGTGACAAAAATAATCGCAGGGATTTGCTCATGCTCGATTTTCGCCAACGCTTCAAAGCCGTTCATGCCGGGCATCTGGATGTCCAGAAAGAGCAGGTCAGGAATCTGCCGACGGATGAACTTAACGGCTTCGGGACCACTACCGCATTCACCTATGATCTCTATCTCCGGGTCAACGACGAGCAGGTCTCTCAGCGTGCGGCGGGCCAGCGGCTCGTCGTCAACAATCAGGGTCTTAATCTTTTTCGTCTTCGCGCTCATCCTTCTGAGACCAGATGATAGCCGACGCGAAAAGGGATTGCGATGGCGGCGGTCATGCCTCCCTGTGCGCCGTTGCGCAGATCGAATCGGTGCTCTGTTCCGTAGAGATGCTTGAGTCGTTCGCTGGTGTTTGCAAGACCGATGCCTTCGCTCTCCTCCATACGCCACCCAGACTGCAATCCCGGCCCGTCATCGCAAACGCTGATGCGTAACACGGCGTCATCGCAGTAGGCGCTAATGACAAGCATACCGGCAGCATCATTGAGCGAGATGCCATGCCGGACGGCGTTCTCTACCAACGGCTGAAGAATCAGATTCGGGACCAGCGCGTCGAGCGTTTCAGGAGCAATCTCCATTCGCACCGTCAACCTGTCGGAAAAGCGCGCCTTCTGGATGTCCAGATAAAGCTCTATGAACTTCAACTCTTCCCTGAGCGTCACTTCCTGTTCGTCCGCATTATCAAGAGCATGGCGCAGCAGATCGCTCAGACCTGCAATCATGTTGACGGCTGGCGCTCGCTCATTCCCGCGCACCAGACCGGCGATGGTGTGCAGAGTGTTGAAGAGGAAGTGCGGATGAAGCTGCATCTTGAGCGACTCTAACTGCGACTGAGCAAGTTGCGCTTTCAACTGCGAAGCCAGCGTCTCGCGTTCGCGGTATCTCTCGCGGTAATCAAATGCGTAACCGACGCCGAGGATGGCCCAGTAAACAAAAAAATCGAAGAGAAAAAAGTTGCTCAACTCGCCCGCATACTGGACCATGAAAGAGTGCGTATCACTCCATGAGTCAAACGGCTCAATGAGCATCTTGAGCGATGTCGCGGCGGCAATATGAACAGCAGAAAGAATCACGCCTGCCGGAAGATGGACCAGCAAACCCTTCCACCATGACGGCCCTTCGCACGGGAATCTTCGTCCGAGGCTGAGAATCAGAGGCGACAGACAACCCCACACGTACCAGACCGTCAACTGCCAGAAAGCTATACGCCACCATGAATGATGCATCCCCGGAGAATGCAGCATCTCAAAATAGATTTGATTGGCGTAGAGGAAACTGAAAAGCGTCCAGAACCCGAAGAGGACCGCCCACTTCAGCCAATTAATACTGACCGCAGACGGCTTGCCCGATTCTGCGCTATAAGTTATCTGGACCGCATTTTTCATCTCTTCAATTATACACTCATGCTTTCAGACAGGTTTCAAAACGTGATTATGGAATGAGAGTCTTTATAGCGAATTGCAATAGAGGGAAACTCAATGTCAGAACCGCCTGCGGTAGCGGGCGGGTCAGAAAAGCAAGGATGAAGTAGGAAGGCGGAAGGATGAAGGCAGAAACAATGAGGACTCATGTTCCATAGCTCTTCTTTCATCCTTCATCCTTGCCTTTTACCCCGCCCGCTTGCAGCAGGCGGCACTGACCTGTTTGCAAACTTGCGAGAGCTTAACCCAGAGTGAGAGTAAAACTGAAGGCGTAGAGCGTCGCTAAAATTGCGAGGCTGGCGATAAAGACGGTGCGTATAGTCTGGTCCAAGCGCGGCGAGCGGCCCAACATCGCCAGCACTATGAAGATCGGAAAGACGACCATCATGTAACGCGCCATCCCTTGCATCAGTTGAGATGAGAGCGCAACGAAGATGGATAAAAGCGTATAGAGAGCCAGCGACCACTGACGACGTTTGAGCAGTATCCCGCCGCAGGCTAGAGCCAGAATTGCCGCCGCGAAATTCAGAAACTTGAAGTCCCACGCATAACTAAGCTCAAGCGGATTGAGCAGGTATTCCCAGAGCGGGCGCAGGAATAGACCCGTGCGTCGTCCCCAGACTACGAGCACGTCTTTGAAGGCAAACGCATTTCCCGTCAAACGATAAAGATGAAACATGAAGGCCAGCAGCCCTGTTGGAATCAGCAGCAGCCAGAGCATCTGCGCTCTCGGCTTGAGCGTGCGATGCTGTTGCCAGTAGAGCAGCGCGAGAGTTGGCATGAGCAGTATCCCGTTGAATCGCGTGGCCGTGGAGAGCGCGCCAATTAGTCCTGCGAGCCACCAACGCTCACGCTTTGCCGCGTAGAAACTGCCGACAGTCAGGAGCAGAAAGAGCGATTCCGAATAGGGAATCGAAAAAAAATAGCTCATCGGAAAAGTAGCTATGTAAAAAAC
>JBAWGU010000054.1:0-3486 GCA_049593215.1 Pyrinomonadaceae bacterium | reverse complement strand
CGCTTGCTCCCTGCGTTGATGCTGAGACAGCGCGACAGATTCTCTTAGCCCGTTGTCTTTTGAAAGTGCGGCGCGAGATGGAAGAGATAGCTGTCGAAGAGTTGCCCGAAGATGTGCTCAATGCCGTTTCAGAGCACATGGCTGATGTTGACCCGCAGGCTGATGTTCGTCTCGCTTTGATCTGCGCGAGTTGCGCCAAGAGTTGGGAAGAGATTTTTGACATCAACTCGTTTTTCTGGACGGAGATTAGCGCGTGGGCCAAACGGATACTAGCGGACGTACACACGCTTGCCAGAGCTTACGGCTGGCGCGAGCGAGACATTCTTGAGTTGAGCGCGTGGCGCAGAGAGTTTTATTTGAGCATGGCGCAAGGATGAGCGATTTTCTCAACAACCTGATTGGCAGAAGCTACGGCCTCAAGCCTGTGGCCCAGCCGCGCCTTGCCTCGCGCTTCGAGACGGTGCAGGGCAGCAGTAGCGCCTTGATGAATCAAGATCAAGAGCCTGCATTGGAGACGGAAGAGTTTTTGAACGCGAGTAGCGAGACCGGAACAAGTCGCGCAGATGCCAGACGCGCGTTTGACGGCCTCCAATCCGTCGAAGCGTCGCGGAGCGAAGAAGAGACGCCGGGCGATCTTTCACAAAGGGCAAGCCGCACGGCTGCCGATTCAAACGCAGACGAATGGCAACAACCTTCCGCCGGAATAAGTTTAGAGACGGAAGATTCTTTGCAAACGGAAGACACGTCTGCCGTGCCGTCTCAACTACAAAATCCTGCGCGCCCCGACAATCAATCAAGAGGCACACAAACAACAGATGAGATGCGCGCCGAAGCGAAGCCTTTGAGTTCTGCTCTCAAGAAGCAAGATGCGGTGCATCCGGCTGCGACCGTTCGAGAGACAGGGTTCGAGAGAGAAAACGTCGCGCCGCCTGAGCAACAAGAGATCAACGCTCAAGCCGAACGACGCCTGAAAGATTCTCAAACGGTCAGCGATGAGCCGCCTTCTTCAAACATTTCCGAGGTCCCGCAACCTGACGGCGACATGCCGCGCAGAGCCGTCGCGCCTCTTAAAGTCTCTGCTCAATCGAATGTGGGAGAGAGATTGGAGAGGGCTGCGCCTCTCTCTCTCGATTCTCATGCAGGAGACGGGGCGGAGAGTTCCGCGCCGACAATTCGCGTGACCATCGGGCGCATAGACGTGCGCGCCGTCATGCCTGATTCAAAACCTGCTCCGCGCGCTGCTTCTTCTTCCGCGCCTGCGCGCAAAACTCACGGCCCGCTTTCGCTTGAAGAATATTTGAAACAGAGAAACGGGGGAAAGCGATGAGCACTGCGCTTGCCATTGCCAGCGTGACTGCCGTTCTGAAAGACCTGCTGCACAACGGCTTGATTGACCACGACCTCGTATCGAGCGTCGGCGACGTGACGGTCTCTGCGCTCCCGCCCGACCGGATAGACATCACGGAGAAAGGCGCGAGCCAGCTCAACATCTTTCTCTATCAAGTAACGCCGAACATAGGCTGGCGCAATGTCGGGATGCCTTCGCGCGACGGCAACGGGCTGCGTTTGACGAACCCTCCGCTTGCTCTGGACCTTCATTATCTTTTGACCGCCTACGGCGTGAAGGATTTGCACGCGGAAATTCTGCTCGGCTACGGGATGCAGCTTTTGCACGAGACGCCCGTGCTGACGCGCGACGCGATTCGCACGGCGCTTAAGCCGCCGACAATCGTGGATGGCGGCGGCGATCTTCCGGCAGAGCTGCGCTCGCTCTTTGAATCCGAACTCTCCGAGCAGGTCGAGCAGATCAAGATTGTGCCGCAGGCTTTAAGCTCTGAAGAGATTTCAAAACTCTGGTCGGCGTTTCAGGCTCGCTATCGCCCCACTGCCGCCTATCAAGCATCAGTCGTGTTGATCGAGAGCCGACAGTCAACGAAAAGCTCTCTGCCTGTTCGCGCGCGAAAGATTTATGCAGTGCCTTTTCGTCAACCTACTATCGAACAGATTCTTTCGCAGGAGACTGCGCTTGCGCCTGTGCTTGCAGATCAACCAATCCTTCCCGGCTCTCGTCTCGTCATCAAAGGCAAACAGCTTTTGAGCGAAGACACGCGCGTTGAGATTGGCGGGATAGAGATTGTTCCGCAGCCGAATGACATCGAAGACACGAAAGTGACTGTGCAGATTCCCGCGAGCGTGCAGGCAGGCATACAGGGCTTGCAGGTGGTCCAGCGCATCTTGATGGGATCGCCGCCCGTGCCGCATCAGGGCGTTTCGTCAAACGTCTTTCCGTTCGTCATGCGCCCGCTTATTAATCCCCTGAGCGTAGCTTTCGCGCCCGGTGGTCCTCTCACGGATCCGCCAATCAAAGGAACTGTCAGTCTTAACCTCGAACCCGCAGTCGGCGACGAGCAGCATGTGGTCCTGCTGCTCAACGAGTTGATTCCGCAAACGAGTCCGCCGACCCTTCGCGCGCCCTACTCTTACAGTTTCCGCGCGCCGTTCGGCTATCAACTGAGTCCGCCGTTAAGCCCGCCTGATCTGACTAACAGTCTCTCGATTCCGATTAGCGGAGTTAAAGCCGGAACGTATCTGGTGCGCGTGCAGGTGGACGGCGCAGAGAGCGTGCTTGGGACGGATATGGACGGAAAGTTTAATTCTCCAACGGTCGTAATTGCATGAGCGATGCTGCGAGCAACAACTGGCACGAGGCAAATCAACGCTACCTGATGGCGCGTCTGCATCTGATGCGTCTGGCCCTGTCGCGCCATGCGTCGAGCATCGGCAGAGAGTCTCGCAAGAAGATTCAGGATGATGCGAAGAAGGGGCAGACGGCTCAGGCGCAGCCGGAGTCGTTCGAGCAAACTGAGCTTGATGAAGCTCTGCGTCGGACGGAAGAAGCCGCGAGCGCAATGCCTGCTCCTTCGGCTCTGGACCACCTATGCGTTTCACTCTCGCTTTCGCCTTTCGAGCGCGATGTGTTGCTGCTATGCGCGGGGATGGAGCTTGACGGGAGCTTTGCTTCACTGTGCGCGGAGGCGCAGGGAGACGCGCGCCGCAACTTTCCTTCTTTCAGTCTTGCGCTCGCCTCTTTACCCGAAGCGCACTGGAACGCGATGACGCCCGCCGCGCCTCTGCGTCGCTGGCGTCTGGTAGAAGTCGCGCAGAGCGCAGACACTCTGGCGCAGAGCCAACTGCGTATAGACGAGCGCGTGCTTCATTATCTGGCGGGCGTTTCTTATCTGGACGAACGCCTGCGCGGTCTCGTCGAACCCTGCACACTCGCGCATGATCTGCCGCCTTCGCAGCGCGAACTCTCAGAACGCATCACGGATTTCTGGTCCAGCGCGAAAGAGTCTGAAGTGTGGCCCGTGACTCTGCTGTGCGGCAACGACGAGGCGGGCAAGCGCGGAGTCGCTGCCGATGCGTGCATCGCGCTCGGACTTCGTTTGCACATCATGCGCGCGGCAGACGTGCCGCAGTCTGTCG
>JBAWGU010000053.1:0-12847 GCA_049593215.1 Pyrinomonadaceae bacterium | reverse complement strand
CGAGCGACCTGTGCGCGCCGTCGGGCAGGGATTCTTTGCAGAGAGATTTTTCAAAGAGGTCTTGCTGCGCGACAAAGACCTTGCCGCCGCGTTCCAATCTTTCCAGAGAAAACCTCCGCGCTGGCGCTACGTGCTGATGGCTCTCGGCTTTATTATTCTGTTTCTGCTGACGGCGGGGATGGTCATCTCTTACGTGGGCAATCGCGCGCTGGTTGCGGATGCGGCGGAACGCGGCTCGCACGTTGACGAGATTACGCGCGCAGATGTCGGCAAAGACCCGACGAAGAAGGATGCCGCCGCAACTCAGGTCGAGCTTGAAGCGGTTGACTCGCTGCGCGAAAAATTGGCCCAGCTTGACGAGTATGACAAGGTGCGCCCTCCGTTTTATTTGCGCTTCGGACTCTATTCCGGCAACGCCATCAATCCGCCTCTGCGCACAATCTATTTTGATTCCGTCGAACAGCGTTTCAAGAAGCCGACGGTCACCGCGCTCGAAAAAGACTTGCGCGCTTTCGTCACAGGTAGCGCCACGTCTCCGAGCAGTGCATCAATCAGCGATACATCTTCAAACGTGAAGTCATCGAATGCCGCAGAAGATGTTCTGGGAAAGAATTACGATCTGCTCAAGGCTTACCTGATGCTCTCTGACGCGACAAAGGTTGAGCCGACATTTCTCGCAAGCACGTTGTCCGATTATTGGAAACGCAACGCGCCGCCCGGCATGGAGATCATCTCTCTTCAGCAGTTGGATTTCTGGACCAAGCAGATGGCGAGCGACGACGCGCCGCACATCAAGACGGACGATAAGCTCGTCGCCGCAGCGCGCACGAAGCTGACCGCTTATCCGGCTGTCAACCGTTTTTATAAGCGCGTCACGACCGAAGTGAACGCCAAAGTTCATCCCGTCAACCTAGACAACATTCTGGAAGGCCGCAAGCTCGGCGTGCTCGACAGCACTTACACTGTGCCGGGCAGCTACACCATCGAAGGCTATCGCGGCTACATGAGAGACGCGATTCAATCTGCTGCCGAAGAGATGAGCAAAGACGATTGGGTGATGGGCGCGCAGGCTTCCGAGTCTAAGGACCAGAGCGCGGACATTGGCAAGCTTCAGAACATGTACTTCCGCGATTACGCGGATCAATGGGATCGCTTTATCAAAGGCGTGAGAGTGCGCGAGTTTAAGACTAAGGACGATGCCGTTGATAAATTGAAAGCTCTCGCCGGAACGGATTCGCCCCTTGAGCGCGTGATGCTCGCCGTTGAGCGCAACACGAATCTTTCAGCCGCCGCGAAGCCTGCGGGGTGGTGGCCGTGGATTAAGAGCTGGTTTACGAGCAGCTCAAGCGATAACACGGGCGGCGGCACAGTGGTGGAGAAAGAGTTCAAACCGATCTTCGGCTTCGCTAACGAAGAGGCGAAGAAAGAGAGCACGCAGAGCGCGCAGTATCGTCAACAGTTGAAGCTCGTGGCAGACCAGCTTGAGCTGCAATCCGCAGATCAGCTCGCGCAGACTTCTAAATCTATGCTCACAGGCAAAGATGATCTTGGAATCTCGAAAGCCGAGCAGAACATCTCGAACATCATTGAGCCTTTCAAGTCAACTGCGTTCGCGGGCGATGCGGCGACGCTGCTCAAGCAGCCGCTTGATCGTTTGCGCGGATTGCTCTACGGCGGCGGCTACGAGCTGGTAGAGAAGACTTGGCGCGAGCAGATTTATCCGAAGGCTCACTCGCTCGAATCCGGTTTCCCGTTCACGGACACAGGCGAGTCGTCCGTGACAGACCTCTCGCGTTTTCTCAATCCTGCGAACGGACAGTTTTCTACCTTCTTTAATCAGCAGCTTGCATCTTCTTTCGAGGACGTGCAGGGGCAGTGGAAGCTGAAAGAGACGGGCGCGTTCAAGTTTAACGACGATTTCGTTGCTTACCTGAACCGCGCGCGGACGTTGCGCGAAGCTCTCTTCCCGAACGTCACACAGCAGCAGCCCGAAGTCAGTTACGAATTACTCTTGCAGCCGACGAAAGACACGGACATCGAAATCAACATTGACGGCACGCCCGTGCTGACGAGCGGAACGTCTCAGGCTTCGTCCAAATTCACGTGGCCTGCTCGTAGCGGCTCGCCGTCAGGCGCGACAATCAAGGTCAGGTCGAACGCAGTGGGCGCGCAGGACATTGCGCCGAAGACGTTCCCCGGCGAGTGGGGACTCTTTAAGATGTTCGCGGCGGGTAGTCCAAACAAGACAGGCGAAAACAGCTACGCGCTTTCATGGAACGTCGGCGGCATTCCTGTGCGCGCGACGCTGCGCCCGTCGAGCACAAATAATCCGTTCAACCGCAACCTCTTTACAACCATGCACGCGCCGCAGAGTGTGCAAAAGTGATTTGGACAGTTTTCAGTTTTCGGTTTTCAGTTTTGAGGTGTTTAGCTTTTTCTAATCTGAAATTTGAAATCTCAAATCTCAGATACAATTCAATGAACTGAAAACTGAAAACCGAAAACTTGAAACTGATTAGGAGAATGAGTCATGTCGGATGCAAAAGCTCTGTTGGATGCGGGCCAGCTTGAGGAAGCGATTGAGCAGGTCAAGAACGAAGTGAAGGCCAACCCGTCTGACACGACGAAGCGCACATTTCTCTTTGAGTTGCTTTGCTTCGCGGGCGATTGGGATCGCGCCGAAAAACAGCTTGAAGTGATTGGACATCAGAGCACGAAGGCGGAGGTCGGCGTGCAGGTCTATCACGGGAACATCAAGGCGGAGCGTGACCGCGCGCGACTCTTCAAAGACGGACTGACGCCGCATTTCCTCTCAGAGCCGCCCGCCTATGTTGACCTTCTGCTCGCGGGAATCAATCGTTTGCGCGAGGGCAACATTAAAGAGGCAAGAGAGACTTTTGACAAAGCGGAAGAAGAGCGACCGGCATTCTCAGGCAAGATGAATGGAAAAGAGTTTAAGGATTTCAGGGATTACAATGACCTGACAGGCGGCGTGCTTGAGCTTGTCGTGAAGGATAAATACACGTGGCTTCCGTTTGAGCAGATTAAGAAGCTGGAGGTTGCTGCGCCGAAACAGTTGCGCGACCTTGTGTGGACAGCCGCGCGCGTTGAATCAACGGACGGCACGATTGGCGAAGTCTTTTTGCCCGTTCTCTATGCAGGCTCGAATGAGCATACGGACAATCAGGTGCGGCTGGGCCACATGACTGATTGGAAAGATTTGGGCGAAGACCTTTACGCGCCTGCGGGCCTGCGCCTGTTTCTGGTTGACGATGAAGACAAGCCTGTGTTTGAGGCGCGCAATGTTGAATTCAACACGGGCGAGGTGAGCGACGAGACAGCCGCGCCTGCGTCTTAAATTTTAACAAGGGGAGTCTGGCAAACTCTGCCGGATAATTTCATTGTAAGGAGAAGTGGTCCTATGTCGTCAGTCATAGAATCGGCTGCGCAGGCGGCGGCAGAGAATGTTGCCGACGTTGATGTGCTGCTCGCGCCGATAGGTGGCGACAAGCCTGCGGGCGAGAGCTTGCAGTATACGGGTCTCTACGACGAGATACGCGAAGCTCGCCGCGCGGAAGACAATCTGGCGCAGGGCGACTGGCAGCGCGAATCGAAAGTTGCAGACTGGAACAAGGTCGAAACTCTTGCGACAGGCGCGCTCGCCTCGCGCACCAAAGATTTACAGGTCAGCGCGTGGCTCGCAGAGTCACTCGTCAAGCTCCACGGCTTCAAGGGGCTGCGAGACGGCCTGAGAGTGATGCGCGGTTTGCATGAACAGTTCTGGGACCAGGTTCACCCTCAGATAGAGGAAGGCGATCTGGACGGTCGCGCCAACGCGCTCTCATGGATGGATCGCCAGCTTGCGCTCGTCATCAAAGAAGTCCCGATCACAAAGAGTTCGTCAGGCGTTAATTACACTTATCTGGATTGGGAAGTGTCAAAGCAGTTTGATATTCCTGAAAACTTCGAGTCGCTTGACCCTGATGCGCAGCAACGTGCGTCGGACGCGCGCCAACGCGCGATAGATGAAGGCAAAGTCACGAGCGAAGATTGGCGCAAGGCGAAGAACTCTACGCGCCGCGCCTTTTATGAAGAGCAGTATGCTGTGCTCAACCAGTGCTGGGAAGAGTTTCAGTTGCTTGACCGCGCAATGGATGAAAAGTTCGGGAATCAAACGCCGGGACTTGGCGAGTTTAAGAAGGCGCTCGACGACGTGCGCACTCTCATCGAAAAGCTTGTTAAAGAGAAGAGGATTCAAGAGCCTGACCCTGCGGAATTGGCCGCCCTCGAAGCGACGGGCGAGGCCGCTGACACTCAGGCGGAAGGCGGCGCAGGCGTCGCATCTCCGACAGGTCCTGTCAGAACCAGACAGGATGCTTTGCGCAAGCTTGCAGATGTCGCAGAATATTTTCAGAGGACTGAGCCGCACAGCCCTGTCTCTTATTTGGTCCAGCGCGCAATCAAATGGGGACAGATGCCACTTGAGCTATGGCTGGAGGATGTGATAAAGGACGGTGCAGTTTTAGGCAACCTGCGCGAAATGCTCGGACTGAACACATCTGACGGCAGCAGCAGCGGCGAAGAAAGTTGAAATAATACTCAAAAATAGTCAGGAGTCACGGGTCAGGAGTACAGAAGTCAAAGGCCAACTGCTTTTGCTCTTTGACTCCAGACTTCAGACTCTCGGACTCTCAGACTATTCTTGTTGATTGCTAATTAAAGAAAGGACTGACCCGTATGCCAAAAAAGGAGAGCACACAACATAAACTTGACCGCGTGCGCAGCCCGCGTGTCCATATTACTTATGATGTTGAGATTGGCGATGCTATCGAGTTGAAGGAACTCCCCTTCGTGCTCGGTGTGCTGGGCGATTTCTCCGGCAAGCCAGACCAGCCGTTGCCTAAACTCAAAGATCGCAAGTTCATAGAGATTGATCGCGACAATTTCGATTCCGTCTTGTCCGGCATGAAGCCGCGACTCGCCTATCGCGTTGACAATAAACTCGCGGGCGACGACAGCAAGATGAACGTCGAGGTTCGCTTTAACAGCATTCAGGATTTCGAGCCGGATCAGGTCGTGCAACAGGTCGAGCCTCTGCGCCGTCTCGTCGAAGCTCGCCGCAGACTCTCAGACCTGCTCTCGAAGATGGACGGCAACGATAAGCTGGACGAGTTGCTGCAAGAGGTCATTCAAAACAGCGGCGCGCAAAAGCAACTGAGCGACGCCCTCGGCATTGAGTCGTCCGCAGGCAATGGTGAGGTAAAGGAGGAAGGCAATGAGTAAGAACGCTGACAAAAAGGCCGAGACCGTTGTCACCGAAGAGCAACAGGGCGAGGTTGATCTACTCTCGCGTATCCTCGACGAAGGCAAGATGGCGCGCAACGATATTCAGGCGGAAGCGGCCAAAGACATGATCGCAGAGTTTGTCCGCGAAGTGATGCGCGGTGAGATGGTCGTCTCGAAAGACACAGAGGCGATGATCAACGCACGCATCGCGCAGATTGATAAGATTGTCTCCGTCCAGCTCAACGAGATCATGCACCACGAAGATTTTCAGAAGCTCGAAGGCTCGTGGCGCGGCCTGCATCATCTGGTGATGAACAGCGAGACCGGCACGATGCTCAAGATTCGCGCCATGAACGTCTCGAAGAAAGACCTCTTGAAAGACATGGAGCGCGCCAGCGAGTTTGACCAGTCTGCGCTCTTCAAGAAAGTCTATGAAGAAGAGTTTGGCACGTTTGGCGGTGCGCCCTTCGGCGCAATGATTGGCGACTACGAGTTCAGCAATCACCCGCAGGACATGTCTCTGCTTGAAAAAATCTCGAACGTCGCGGCGGCAGCCAACGCGCCGTTCTTCTCCGCCGCTTCAGCCCAGCTCTTCGGCTGGGACGAGTATCAGGAACTGGCGGAGGTGCGCGATCTCGCCAAGATTTTCGACCGCACGGAATTTGCCAAGTGGCGTTCGTTCCGCGAGTCTGAAGATTCGCGCTACGTGGGCCTCTGTTTGCCGCACACTCTGATGCGTTTGCCTTACGGCGCAGAGACCGTGCCCACAGAGACGTTCAATTTTGAAGAGGACGTTGACGGGCGCGACCACAAGAAATATTTGTGGGGCAATGCGGCCTACTCTCTGGGCACGCGGCTGACGGAAGCCTTTGCCAAGTATCAATGGTGCGCGGCGATTCGCGGCGTCGAAGGCGGCGGCCTCGTGCAAGGGTTGCCGACGCACACTTTCAAAACCGACGAAGGCGATGTCGCGCTCAAGTGCCCGACGGAGATTTCCATCACGGACCGCCGTGAGAAGGAGTTCTCCGATCTGGGCTTCATTCCTCTGGTCCACTGTAAGAACACGGACTACGCCGCGTTCTTCGCCGTGCAGTCGTGCCAGAAGGCCAAGAAGTATGACAAGGACGAGGCTAACGCGAACGCTCGTCTCTCCACGCAGTTGCCCTACATCATGGCTGTCTCTCGTTTCGCGCACTACATCAAAGCGATGATGCGAGACAAGATCGGCAGCTTCATGTCGCGCACAGACTGCGAGATGTTTCTTAACCAGTGGATACAGAATTACGTGACGCCTGACGACACCGCGTCGCCGGCAACCAAAGCGCAATATCCACTGCGCGAGGCCAAGATTGAGGTCGCAGAAGTGGCGGGCAAGCCCGGCGTCTATCGGGCCGTCGCTTTTCTTAGGCCACACTTCCAACTCGACGAGCTGTCAGTCTCTTTGCGCCTCGTCGCCGAGTTGCCGAAGTCCGCGAGATGACAATTTCCGGCTCATAGGAAGTGGCTCAATTACAGGCTGCTCCTCTTGGGCCGGAACTGCACGCAATTTTTCGTACAGCGTTCGTCTCTTCACTGACAAATTCTTCGGAAGCTGAATCTGCAAAATAGCTTCCGACCCAATTAACGGAAGGAGAAATCAAATGGCGGCTGTTGACTATTTTCTGAAGGTGGATGGTATCGAAGGTGAATCTCAGGATCATGCCCACAAAAACGAGATTCAGCTTGAATCCTGGTCATGGGGAGAAAGCAATCAAGGCGATATGGCACAGGGCGGCGGCGGCGGCGCAGGCAAAGTGAGTATGCAGGACATTCACGCCGTGGCAAGAATTTCTAAGGCAAGCCCCAAGCTGATGTTGGCCTGCGCCAGCGGCCAGCATATCAAGAAAGCGGTTCTGACCTGCCGCAAGGCGGGCAAGCAGCAGCAGGAGTTTCTGAAATACACCTGCTCGGACCTCCTCGTTTCTTCCTATCAAACGGGTGGTTCCGCTCACGGCGATACTCTTCCAATGGATCAATTTTCGCTTAACTTCGCAAAGATTGAATTGGAGTACAAAGAGCAAAAGGCGGATGGCACTCTGGCTGGCCCGGTCAAGGCCGGTTGGAACTTGAAAGAGAACAAGGCTGTCTGACGAATTGTTCCCGGCACACGCGCGCGTCTCTATCCCGGCGAGACGCACGGGAACTCTCTCTGTTTTCGACTCGGCAAAGAATGGGCGGGCGCTCGCGTTTCAGGCGACACATCAAGCCCCCGACCGGGCGAGCGTCCCGCTCATTTCGAGTCGCTGAAATTTTTCGCGCGATAAGACAAACGCAGAATATCAACTCAGTTCGCCAGCGCAGTCTCTCACGATTGCTCCAGCTTGCGGTTTGCCTCTGCCGAAGGTCCAATGCCCGGCCTCTGGTAGTTCATCGCAAACTCAATCTGAAGCTGCGGAAAGCGCGTCTGGTTATTTGTGTTTCGGAAGTCAGGCGTTGGGAAAGAGAAGTACGACACGTCGAAGTCTCTTCTGGTAAAGGTTTCCAAAAGAACAAGCCATGGCTCGCACGGATAACGAAGTAAGAATCACGCTCTCTGTCCTGGATCGTTTGGTTGATTACGAGCCGGGCATCACACGCGAAGCCGCCGCCACGCGCACAAATACGTTGCGGCAACTGAAGCAGGCCATTAAGCGCGATCTTGAATGGCTGCTCAACACCCGGCAGACCGCCGAAGATTTGCCGCCCGATATGAAAGAGATCAATCATTCGCTGGCCGCCTACGGTCTGCCGGATTTTTCCAACGCCAGCGTTAAAAGTCCTGCTGACCGCACGCGCATCTGCCGCGCGCTGGAAAACGTCATCAGCATCTTTGAGCCTAGACTGACGGAGGTCGTCGTCGTGCTTGAGGCAGAGGGCGAGCATCAGCGTGATTTACACTTTCGCATTGACGCGCAGCTCGATATAGAGCCTGCGCCTGAGCCTGTCACGTTCGATACGGTGCTGCAACTGAGTAGCGGGCAGTACGCGGTTGAGGGGGAATGATGCGCGACGAGCTTTTGGGTTATTACGAACGCGAGCTTTCATTCCTGCGCCAGATGGGTGCGGAGTTCGCGGAAAAATATCCGAAGGTGGCCGCGCGCCTGCAACTTGAAGCGGACAAGTGCGGCGACCCGCACGTCGAACGCATGATCGAAGCGTTCTCATTTCTTGCGGGCCGCACGCATCTTAAAATTGACGACGAGTTTCCCGAAATCACGGAATCTTTCCTCAACGTTCTTTACCCGCACTATCTCGCGCCGATTCCCTCACTGGCGATTGCGCAGTTCTCGCTCGAACAGGGAAACTTGACGACGGGCCACGAGATTGCGCGCAGCACAAGCCTCTACTCGCGCCCGATTCAAGGCACGCCCTGCCGTTTCCGCACCTGTTACCCTGTGATGCTCTGGCCCTTGGATGTCACCTCAGCCGCGCTGGAATCCCTAGACCCTGTTGACAGGCGCGGGCGTTGGAGCGAGGCCGTCATTCGCATCACGGTGAAGTGCGCGGAGAACGTGCCGCTCAAAGAACTTCGCACGGGCGAGCAGATGAAGCCTATCGAGAGCCTGCGCTTTTATCTTAACGGCGTGCCGCAACTCACTTACCCGCTCTACGAAATGATTCTCAACAACACGGCGCGCGTCGAGTTGCGCTCAAGCGTTCAGCAGAATCTTTTTAGCACGATGACTCGAAAGAAGAGCAAGCCGGTGTCCGTCATGCTGCCCTCTTCGAGCATCAAGGCCGTCGGCTTTGATGAGAGCGAAGCTTTGCTCGACTACACTGCGCGCTCATTTGCAGGCTACCGTTTGCTCACGGAATATTTCGCTTTCCCCGATAAGTTTCTCTTCTTCGATGTGACGGGCATTGACAGGGCTGCGCGCACGGAAGGCTTCGGAGACCAGTTTGACATCCTGATTTACGTCAACGATGTCGAGCCGCCGCGCGCGATCGTTGACGCGAGCGCGTTTCAACTTCGCTGCACGCCCATCGTTAATCTTTTCAAAGAAGTCGCAGAGCCGATTCTTTTGACAGGCCAGCAGTTTGAATATCATGTCATCGCGGACGTGCGCAGGCAGATGGAGACGGAAATCTATTCAATTGATGCTGTCACCGCCACAGACCCGCAGCTTCAACAAGCGCGCCACTTCCAGCCCTTCTATTCCTTCCGCCACGCCTACGAGCGCGAGGAAGATCGAAGCTTCTGGTATGCCACGCGCCGCCCTTCGCAAAGAGCGGAAGATGCGGGCACGGAAGTTTTCATCTCGCTCGTTGATCTGGGGTTCAACCCGCACGTTCCGGCAGACGAGACGATCACCGTGCATGTCACCTGCACAAACAGAGACTTGCCTGCCCGTCTTCCGTTTGGCGGGCGCGAAGCAGATTTGGAAGTCGAAGGCGCAGCGCCGCTTTCGCGCGTGCGTTGTTTGACGAAGCCGACGGAATCTCTTCGTCCACCTTTGAGGCGCGGCGCGCAGTGGCGACTGATTTCGCACCTGACGCTTAATCATCTCTCGCTCGTCTCAGGCGCGAGCGACGCAGCGCCCGAAGCCCTGCAAGAGATTCTCTATCTCTATGACCTGCTCGATTCATCTTTCACGCGCAAGCAGATCATGGGCATCAATTCCGTCACGAGCCGCCACGTGGTTCGTCAAACAGGCACACGCATCGGCGCGGGCCTTGTGCGCGGCATTGAGACGACGATTGAATTTGATGAGGACCAGTATGTCGGGAGCGGAGCCTTTCTCTTCGCCAGCGTCTTAGAGCGTTTCCTGGCGCTCTATGTCTCTCTGAACTCGTTCAGTCAACTTGTGGCGCGAACACAACAACGCGAAGGAATCTTAAAGCGATGGTCGCCCAGAGCGGGAGAGAAGATACTCCTTTAGCACAGGTCCTTTTCGACGAGCCTTATCGCTTCGACTTTTTTCAGGCGGTGAGGCTCCTCGAAAGAATCTATCCTGAACGCGCCTCGGTCGGGCGCGAGGGTAATCCTCTGCAAGAGGTCATACGCTTTCGCTCGCTCGCCAAACTCGGATTCCCGCCAAGCGAGCTGTATGACATCAAACGGGCTGGCGGCACGCAAGCGCGGCCTGAGCCGGGCGCGTCTCCGCTTGAGATGTTCATCGCGTTCATGGGCCTCACAGGTCCGCAGGGAGTTCTGCCGACGCACTATACGGAACTCCTGATGGAGCGCGCGCGCTACAAAGACACTGCGATGTGGGAGTTCTTCGATCTCTTCACTCATCGCATGGTCTCGCTCTTTTATCGCGCGTGGGAGAAACATCGTTTCCCTGTTGCCTACGAGCGCGGCGAGCATGATCGCTTCACCGAATATCTTTTTAATTTAATCGGCATGGGCACAGGAGGCTTGCGCGGCGAGCGCGCGGGCGTGCCCGATCAAGCTTTGGTTTTCTACGGCGGCCTCGTCCTTCAGCAGCCGCATTCGGCGAGCGCGGTCGAGTCAATACTCTCTGACTATTTCGGAGCGCCCGCGCGTATGGAACAGTTCACGGGGCAGTGGCTCAAGCTTGAAGCGCAGGACTGGACGCGAATCGGCGCGGCCAACAATCAACTCGGCATCAGCACCGTCGCGGGCACACGCGTCTGGGACACTCAATCAAAGTTCCGCATGAAATTTGGACCATTAACTTTGAAACAGTTCACAGCATTTCTCCCAACCGGCTCGGCCTACGGGCCAGCCACAAAGCTTCTGCGCTATCTCGTTGGCACAGAGTTCGACTTCGATATTCAACTAACATTGAAAGCAAAGGAAGTTCCCAGCGCCATTCTAACGACACGCGCGCGCCGCAAGCCCATGCTCGGCTGGACCACCTGGCTCAAGACGCGCCCGTTCGACGAAGACGATTCGCAAGTCGTACTTGCCGTGAACAATTAAGAGCATAACCAAAAACGTTTCCTGAATAGAAAGGGTCTCATCATGGCCGTAAATCTCAAATCTCTAATTGGCAGACTCAACGACACCAGCCGCAATGCTCTGGAAGCTGCTGCGGGCCTCTGCCTGTCGCGCACAAACTACGATGTGGATATCGAACATCTGTTGATGAAATTAGTCGAAGCGCAGGACACAGACCTTTCACGTATCCTGCGCCACTACGAAGTGGACCAGGGCCGACTGACGAAAGACATTACACGCGCGCTCGATAGATTAAAGACGGGAAACGCGCGCACGCCTGCTCTTTCTCCGCGCCTGCCGCGACTCATTCAAGAGGCATGGCTGCTCGCTTCCGTTGATTACGATGCGGCTAAGATTCGCTCAGGCCATCTCATTCTGGCCCTGCTTGCCAACGAAGATATGGCGCGTCTCGCGAGCGAAATCTCGAAAGAGTTCAATAGCATCTCTGTCGAGTCGTTGAAGAAAAATCTCGCCGAAGTTACTTCCGGCTCTGCCGAAGACAGGGAAGCAGCAAGCCTTTCATCTGCAACTTCGCAAGCTTCTGCGGGCGATGGCGGCGGCGAGCCTATGGTCGGCGGTGGCGGCAAACAGAAAGCTCTGGACCAGTTCACGATTGACCTGACGGCGAAAGCGCGCAAGGGCGACATTGACCCTGTGCTTGGACGCGACTCCGAGATTCGACAGGTCGTTGACATTCTCACTCGTCGTCGCCAGAACAATCCGATTCTGACGGGCGAGGCGGGCGTCGGAAAGACTGCTGTCGTCGAAGGCTTCGCGCTACGCATTGCGATAGGCGATGTGCCTGAGCCTCTGAAAAACGTCGCCGTGCGAACGCTCGACATGGGACTCTTACAGGCGGGCGCAGGCATCAAGGGCGAATTCGAGAATCGTTTGAAATCCGTTATTGACGAAGTTAAATCTTCGCCGCAACCGATCATCATCTTCATTGATGAAGCGCACACGATGATTGGCGCGGGCGGGCAGGCGGGGCAGAATGATGCAGCGAATCTTTTGAAGCCTGCGCTGGCGCGCGGCGAGTTGCGCACGATTGCCGCGACGACATGGGCCGAGTACAAGAAATATTTTGAGAAGGACGCTGCGCTGGCGCGTCGTTTTCAAGTCGTCAAGGTCGAAGAGCCTGATGAAGATAAAGCGATTGCGATGATGCGCGGTCTCTCAGACATGCTTGAGAATCATCACAAGGTTCGCATACTCGATTCTGCCGTCGAAGACTCTGTGCGTCTCTCGCATCGCTACATCGCAGGCCGCCAGTTGCCTGACAAGAGCGTGAGCCTGCTCGATACAGCCTGCGCTCGCGTCGCGATGGGGCAAGCAGCTACACCCGCAGCCGTCGAAGACGCGCAGCGTCGCATTGAGCAGTTGACTGTTGAGATGGGCGCGCTCGAACGTGAAACCGCCACAGGCACGGATCACAGCGAACGCCTTGAAGAGTTGAAAGCTGCGAAGGCGAGTGAAGAAGAGCGGCATGTGCGTTTGAAAGAGCAATGGGACAAAGAGCGCGCTTTGATTGAGCAGATACGCGACATTCGCGGGAAGCTCGAAGAAAATGCGAAGAGTAAATTTTCAGCGCAGACCGGCGCGGGCGGCAATGGAAGCGGCGAGTCGGCGCAGGTC
>JBAWGU010000052.1:0-5579 GCA_049593215.1 Pyrinomonadaceae bacterium | reverse complement strand
GAGAACACGCAGAGGACGCTGGAAGCCTTTGCGCTCTTGGCGTCTCTTCTTTGCGACCTTTGCGGTTAAGCGTCTGCTGCTTTCATAAACTCAATCACCTCTCGCTCTAAACCGATTTTTCGCGCGGACTGTAGCAACTTCAGGCTTCCGACTCCGCTTCGTCCTTCTTACGCGTCCACATCCCTGCAATCTGATTGGCTTCGGCCAGTGTCAGGTTGTCATAGATGTCCGCGTTGTCCACAATCACTCCGTCTTCAAGCTCGCACACTTCCCAATCGGGCGCGTTCGGGTCAGCCCCTTCGCGGCCCGCAGTCACTCTGATCTGGTAGGACACGTCCGATTTCTTCTCTTCATCCATTAGGCTGCCGGTTCCTTTCAAACATTAAAACTCTACATCACTCCAATCTGTTTGAACATCGCCATAAAATCAAAGTTGTTCCAGGCTTCAACAATCTTGCCGTCTCGCACGCGCACGATGGCGATACCCGTAATCTCTATCGGCTTGTTCGTCGCGGCGAATCCGAGCGCGTCTCCGCGATGCTTGCCGCGCACGCTGCAACGCGCCGTTACCTTGTCGCCCTCCGCAATCGTGTCTTCGACAACGACCTCTATGTCTGGAAAGGCGTTGCGGAATTTATTGTGGAACTCCCTGAACTCGGCAGGCCCGCGCAACTCTGCGCCGCTCACGTCCGAGAGTCCATGCGCGATGCCGTCTTCAGCAAACATCTCATCAATCGCATCCGCGCGTCCCTTGTTCCAGACCTCTTCAAACCAGCGATGAATTAAATCTCTATTTTCATCCAACATAGACATCTTCTCCTCCGCAAATTCTGTCTGAGAATACTCGCGCACACCCTCTGTCAAGTCAATTAAAGAATCAACTGTCAACGCCAACCGCCGGACAGGGCGCTCTACCTGAACGGTTCTCTCAGAACTCTACTCATCCTGCCTCTCATGCTTCGGCAATGATTCCACCAGATAATCGAAACTCAGCCAGATGCTCCAGCTATGATGATAAAAAGCCACAGGGAACGCGAGCGCAACCACGAAGAGAATCGTAAGCATCAGCTCATAGTTTGAACTGAGCGCCGCCAGACACAACGCATAAACCAGCAGAATCACAAACTCCGTCGTGACCACGTTCACCATAATCGCGCCAACAAAAAAACCGTCCTCGCGCTTAAAGAGCGCACGACAGGACGGGCAATAATGCTTGATATGAAAAAGGCTCTGCACAATCGAAGCCCTGCCGCAAACCGGACACCGCAGCCTCAGGCATCTCCATAGCGTTTCCTTTATCTTTGGACGAACTCTCTTCACGACCGCACACGCACAGCAATCCTATCCGCTATCAGGATTGGGCATCTTCCGCCTCTCTACAGTCAAGCTCTAAGAATAATTCCTCCGCGCTCAACACAAACTCATCATCAGAGAGAGCAGGCATATCAAAATTAATCGTGCGCTTCAAGATTTGAAGTTGCTGCCTACTGGCCGGTCTGCGATGTACGCCACTGTGCTGCCCTCCGGTCCATTTCTTTGATGAAACCATCCTTGCCATCCATATACCCGTCTATGCTCTGCGGGTGTTCCAACGCCAACTTCCTCTTTAGCTCGCTGTACTTTTCGGCATCTACGGGGTGAGCAATCATGTAGTCGCGGAACGCTAAGTGACGCTCTACCTCAACTGACCCGGCCCCAAACGCATGAATGTTATGCGTCCTGATTCCTTCCCGATTGTCTTTACGGAAGTACCGGCGACCGGGGATGCCGTACTCACCCATCACTTCATAACCAAGTGACTCCATCGCTGAACTCCGGCCATCCACTTCAGTAATGTCTCTAACCTCGACTAACAGATCAACGACGGGCTTTGCATATATGTTGGGAATGGCCGTGCTGCCGATATGGTGGATGGCTACAACATTCTCGCCAAGTGCATCGGCAACCTGCTTCGCTTCCGCCTCAAATGCATCTCGCCACTGAGGATTGTGGGGGACAACTTCTACTTTGCTCATTAATTAAGCGCCTCACGAGTAGCTTGTAAACTATCACCCCAACCGATTGCTATGAGCAGCCTGACGCAAGAATTAATCTGGCAGGAATCAACATCGAATAGCATCCAGGTTGACGATGACATCCAAGCTATTTCCGCTCCGGTTGAATGAGTTGTTAGATGCGGCGTCATAGTCAATCCTCTATCTCTAGCGATAATTGGCGGGGTTCAATCTGGTAGCGATTTAATAGCCGGTATAGACTTTTTGAGAGCGATGAGTGTGGAATTGAATAAACACCCTTTTCAGTCCAAGATAAGGTGTCTTTGAACCCATTTATCTTATGTACTTTTTCTAAAAGCTCATCGTGTGGGTAAAGATACCAATCATCGCCAAGTGGGAAAGCAATATAAAGATCCTTCCCGACATAATACTTACAAAACGTGAACCTACCTTTCAACTGGATTTTCAAAAAGGTTATGTCATCAATATGCTGCGCGATTAGGTCAGCACCTCTCCAATCAGAACTCAAGCGCATTGTGACAAAACCATAGTCTGCCAACGCGGCAGATAGCTTCTGGTAGTTGTAGTTTTCTTGTTGCCTCGCCTTTAGATCTTTGTACCTAATTCGGGTGAGCTTTAGTGACATATCATCGCTCCTGTTTACCTCGAAGCATCTAACTACTGAGTATACTTCGGGGCGCAGTATATCACGTCAATTTAGCGTGTTATCTGCACGCTGGTTTGTTAGTAACGCTTTCAGTCCTTTCCTACCTCGCCAACTAAAATCTTTATCTGCGGCAAAGATAGTTTGAGAGGCTCGCACTTAAAAGAGCGAAGGCTGGTCTTCGAGGTCTGTGGCTTCGATGGTTGTTTGACCGAGCAGGCGTTTGAGTTTGTTGGCGCTCGCGGGGGCGTGGCCTTCGTAGTAGTTGCTGAAGTAGGCGTAAACATTTTTGACCTGCGCGCAGTGTGAGGCGATGAGGTCGGCCCATGAGCGCAGGTTTGTGTCTTGCGGGCGTTGCAGGCGGTCGAAGCGCGTGAGATTGCGCGCGCCCATCCAGCGTATGTAGGCGAAGTCTGCTGTGGGTTGTTCGGCGCAGCGCCAGACATCCGTGCGCTCCAGCCATTGACCTTCGACGAGTGTGAGTGAGACGTTGTGGCGCGCGAGAAGGTTTAAGACTTTCTGGCGCAGCCAGCTTGGGTGGCGAAACTCTATGCTGAAGCGTATGTCGCGCGGCAGGTGCGGGAGAAAATCGCGCAGGGTGAGGGCCGTTTCCTGCGTCAACTCGAACTGCGGCGGCAACTGTATCAGCACGGCGGCGAGTTTCTCTTTCAAGAGGCGCGCGCGTTCGCAGAATTCTGCGAGGAGCATCGCGCTTCCGTCTCTGAGCGCACGCGCGTGCGTGATCTCTTGCGGCAGTTTGAGGGCGAATGTAAAACCTTCGGGCGTGCGTTTGGCCCACTGCTCGACGGTTGACGCGGGCGGGATGGCGTAGAAGGTTGAATCAACTTCGACGGTCTCGAATGCGCGCGCGTAAACCTCAAGCATCTCAGGGGAGCGCGTGCCGTGCGGATAGAATCCAGCCTCGCCCGCGCTCGCCCGCACCCAGTCGTCATAGTTCCAACCCTGACAACCAACCTTGACGCATTCAGAGACGTTTACAAATGGCATGTGCATTAGATTACATTAAATTTGTCCGTTGTCCGTAGTCAGTTGTCCGTTGTTTGTGATTGCAGAATTGAGAGCTAAAGATGTAACGCTCACGCCGCGTCACACAAAACAACGGACTACGGACAACTGGCTACGGACTATCTTTCACAGATAATGATTTGAATAATGCCGAGCGCGTGGCGTTCGATGCGTTGGATTTTTAATCCCGCGCGCTCGGCTTCAAGGGCTGTGCGACGGTTGAAGTGGTCGTCGAAGAGTGGGACGGTGAGAAGGTTGAGCGCGTCGAAGACGGGGCCGAGCAGCAAGCTTTCGGGGCGTACATGTTCAAGCAGGGCGATTGTTCCGCCGGGACGCACGACGCGGCGCAGTTCCGTGAAAGCTGTTTGAGGCGAAGCGACGGAGCAGAAGACGAGCGTGGCGAAGGCTGCGTCGAATGAAGCATCTGCGAAGGGCAGAGCCTCGGCAGAGTTTTGGATGAGATGGATGCTATCGGGCTTTCGCTTCCGTCGCGCGACTTCAATCATTGCGCCGCTCAGTTCGCTTGCTGTGCCGCTTGCTTCACGCGGGTAGTGTGGAAAGTTTGCGCCTGTGCCTGCGCCGACTTCAAGTATGCGGGATGCTTCGGGCAACGCGGCGAGAGTCTTTGCGCGCAGCCGCGACAGGAACCAGCGTTCGAGCGGCTGCATCGCGCCGTCATAATGCGCTGCCACGCGATCATACACGGGCGCGTGCGATTTGTGGTCCACCAACCTGTCACCTGTCACTCGTCACTTCTCGCTGCCCCTTTTCATCGCAGCATCATGATCACCTGTCGCGTGCGCGGGCCGTCAAACTCGCAGAGGAAGATTCCCTGCCAGCGTCCGAGCAGTAGTTCGCCGCTCAGGAAAGGCACTGTGACGCTTGAGCCGACGAGGCTCGTCTTGATGTGCGCGTCTGAATTCTCCTCACCGTGACGGAAGCCCATGCCGTGCTGTGGAATCAATGTGCGCAGGGCGTGCAGCATGTCGCGCGGAACGTCAGGGTCCGCGTTTTCGTTGACGGTGAGTCCGGCTGTGGTGTGCTGCGAGAAGAGTATGCAAACGCCTTCGCCTTGCGCGCCCGCCTCTTTCAGCTTGCGCCGCACCTCGTCCGTGAACTCTACAAGCTGCTCGCGCTCTGTCGAACGTACTTTGAGAATGTGCATGGTTCTTATCTTCGGCCAGCATGGACCAAATAAGCGGTCACTGCTATTTCGGAGCGGGCTGGTCGTGCGCGTAGATGATGGACATCAATTCTTCAAACAGGGCGTTGGACTTTTGATAAAGCGTATCCTTCTTCAACGCGTCGGAGTTTGACGGGCCGCTCACTTTGATTTGAGATTGTTTGCCGCCAAGTCTTACTTTAGCGTTCAACGTGTAAAAGATGAAAGGCGGATTGCCCGCCGGATACTCTGATGAGCCGTTGACAAGCAGCTTCTTCTCGCGCACGAGTTGCTTTAGTTTCAAGACCTCTTCGTCCGTCAGTAGATATTTCTTATGCACAGGCTCGCCTCTTCTCATGCCCGTGCGCGTCTCATCGTAAGTGAGAGTTTGATTGTCAACATTGATTGTGATCGTCGTCGAGCCACTGTCGCGGCTGTGCTCGCGTCTGACAGATGAGAGGGAGACGTGCAGCCCTTTGTCTTGATAGCTGTGGGCAGAAAACGGCAAAGCGCAGATTAACGAAAGAAAGAGAAAAAATATTTTCATAGACTGACGCTTTCCCGTCCTCACGGATTATCGTAATAAAGCCTCTGACCGGGCACGCCGATCAGAGGCTTTAGTTTACTATAAAGATGGGCAACCAGCGTGCGACTAAGAGCAGGTCAGTACCGCCTGCGGTAGCGGGCGGGTCGCTTCGCTAAGGCAAAAGTAAAAAGGTAAAAGGTAAAAGTG
>JBAWGU010000051.1:0-1619 GCA_049593215.1 Pyrinomonadaceae bacterium | reverse complement strand
CTCTGCGAATGCTCTGCGTCTCTGCGGTGAAATGCCCTGTGCCTCTTACTCAATTTGAAATTTGATCTAAGCTGTAACTCTTCACTTGTTGCCGTTCTTGAGCAATTTCAAGAGAGCGAGTTCTTCAGGCACGTATTCGGGTTCGATGCGGCGAATTGATCGCTCAACCTTTTTGCGAAATTCTTCAAGCGTGATGCCCTTCTCATAGCTGTCAAGAACCTTCGGGTGAATGTAGCAGCCGCGACAGACGGTCGGCGTGTTGCCCAAGTGCTCTGCGACGCGCTTGACGGCTTTGACAATCTTCTTCTTCGCTTCCCTGTCATCTGCGGGTGGACCAAGCTCTGCCAACTCAATCGCAGAAAGGAGCGTCCCGCCCCACGTGCGAAAATCTTTCGCAGAGAATTCGGATGAGGTGGCGGCTTTGATGTAGTCGTTGACATCGCGCGGCTTGACGGCGCGCACGCGTCCCTCTTCATCGTAATACTCAAAGACTTTTGCGCCGCCGATGGCTTTGATGTCGCGCATGAGCATCTCCAACTCTTCGTCAACGCGCAGCGTGCGATGATGTTTGATGTGATGCTTGCCGACGAAGCTGAAGATGAGGCGACGCCTTTTTATTTCTAAATGACGATTTCTGAGAGTCGTGATGCCGTAGGTGCGATAGCGTTTGACGCTTTCTTCCGAGCCGACGCGGAAATAGAGATCGTTGATGAGACGCACGATAACCGCGAGCACGCGTTCGCGTGTGATGCCTTCGCCGCTGATGTCCTCGTTGGACTTGCGCCTGAGAGACGGCAGATGTTCGCCGAAGCGTTCGATCTTTTCATACTTACGGCGTTGCTGCCGCGCGGCATACTGCGTGTGATAGAGATACTGCACACGCTCGCTCGTGTCACAACCGATGGCCTGCAAGCGGCTGCCCGCAGAAGGCGAGACGCGCACGTGCCGCCATGCGGGTGGGATCACGAGCGACTTGATACGTTCGAGTTGCGCCGCGTCCGTGATGCGCCGCCCCTGCGCGTCTTCGTACCAGAAGCCTTTGCTCTTCGTCCCGCGCCTCTGCCACCAGCGCGCACGCGCGCCGCGCTCAATAATTGCGCACGGGTCTCTCTTCCCTTCTGCCTCATCCCTTGTGCTTGTCATCGCCATCGAATTGTACAGAAACAATGAGCCACATCCTAAGCCCGATTATTTCTGAAACTGTTACGGGGAGGAAGCCAACCCTTTGAAGTTGTCAGCACCGCCTGCTGCAAGCGGGCGGGTGAAGAAGGCAAAAGGCAAAAGGTAAAAGTCAGGGGAAGCCAGCTTTTTATCTCTCCTTTTTACTTTTACCTTTTGCCTTGGCGAAGCTGACCCGCTCGCTTGCAGCAGGTGGTTCTGACACGGCTGCTACTACTCTTACTTAATTTCGGTCAGATAAGACTTGATATTTAGCGTTGTAAGCTATAAATTTCTGGCGTTCATAAAGGGACGCACACCGGGCAGGAAGACTTTTCGTAAATTCTAACCAGAGCGACGCGCGCGAAAGGCGCTCAAGCCACCGACCAGAGAGCGAATCCGTCAGGCGAAAATTCCTCTAAGCCTGAGCGCGAGGTCAAATTTCATTCTTTCATGGAGGC
>JBAWGU010000050.1:0-1534 GCA_049593215.1 Pyrinomonadaceae bacterium | reverse complement strand
GACGAAGCGACGGTTGAGGATGAAGAGCCTGCGCGACAATCTTAGCTTCGGGCAGAAGGTTTGGCCCGCCGTCGCTGCAAACGCGCGCATGACCGCCGACGCGCCGCAGCCGCTTGGCGATGCACGTTGGGATTGGCAGCAGGTGCGTAGTGTGCTGGTCGTGCGTTTGCGCTCGATTGGCGACACGGTGCTGGCAACGCCGTCGCTTCATGCGCTGCGTAGATTTTTGCCGGACGCGCGCATAGACATCCTGCTCGAAGATTGGGTCGCGCCTGTGCTCGAAGGGTTTCGAGAGATTGATAACGTGATTACGATTGAGCGCGGCAGCACGGCCTCACGCGCGCGTGTTGTGCGAAAGCTTCGCGCCGCGCGCTACGATGTCGCTTACAACCTTCACGGCGGGACGACTGCGACGCTTCTGATGCGCGCATCCGGCGCGAAGCATCGCGTGGGCTATGCCGCTTATCAATACAGCCGTTTGCACAATCACGCCGCGCCGCCTTCCGCAGAACTCTGGCAGATGGAGAAGACGCATTCGGCAGAACAGCAGCTCGCGCTGCTTGGATGGACGGGCGTGCCCGTGACGGATCGCCCTGCGGCGCGACTCGCGTTGACAGAGGAAGCGCGGAACGGCATAGAGCAGAGACTGCGCGACGCGGGGCAGGACCAGCGAGAGCCTTTCGCGCTGATTCATCCTGCGGCGGCGTTCGATACAAAGCAGTGGGCCACTGAAAAGTTTGCGCGCGTCGCGGAGCACCTGCACGAGCGCGGCATCAAGGCGGTCGCCGTCACCGCGCCAAACGAAGCGCACGTTGCGGCAGAACTCGTCAAATCTTCTTCCGCTCCGATCACAGCTTTCACAGACCTGACGCTTCCGTTGGTCACTGCGCTTGCATCGCGCGCGCGCATCTTTGTCGGCAATGATAGCGGCATCGCGCACATCGCTTCTGCTGTTGGCGTCCCGTCCGTCGTTATCTTCGGCTCGTCAAATGTTGCGCACTGGCGGCCCTGGTCCAACCCTGCGTCCGAAGTCGTGCGCGAAGAGATGCCATGCCAGCCCTGCCCCGGTTACACTTGCGCGGAATTTGACGCGCCCGAATGCATCCGCCGCGTGAGCGTTGAAAAAGTTACGGAGGCGATTGGAAGAATAATGAAGTAGCCAGAAGCCAGTAGTCAGTAGCGGGCATGGAAAAGGTTGAGAGACAATGCGCGTAAATTTCTATCACTCAACCACGAATGCCAGACCATCTACTGACTACTGACTACTGGCTACTGACTACTGACAATGAATCAACTAACGCAAGAGCGTGCAAGTGAGATTATGCGTCGCGTGGGCGAGCGTGCGGTGCTGGTGCTGGGCGACGTGATGCTGGACGAGTTTGTGTGGGGAGATGTGACGCGCATCTCGCCGGAAGCGCCCGTGCCTGTGGTGGACATACGGCGCGAGTCTGTTCATCTGGGCGGCGCGGCGAATGTGCTGGCGAATCTGGTGGCGTTAGGAGCGCGCGGCAGTGTAGGTGGAGTGGTGGGTCAG
>JBAWGU010000049.1:0-5394 GCA_049593215.1 Pyrinomonadaceae bacterium | reverse complement strand
CTACGGACTACGGACAGTCTTTAAGTGGAGTCAAGGAAATGTTTCTCGCAAAACTTTTAATTTACGTTATCGCGCTCGCGTTGGCGTTGCTATTTGGCGCTTACGTGTTTGCTCTGGCAACGAGCGCGCAGACCATACTTGAGCGCGAGTACAGGACGGATGTTCAGCGCGCGCTCAAGGGCCGCACGGATTTTAACTCTCAGAAACGCAGAGGCCGCGACAGCTCTCTCCAAACAAACGCGGCGAAAGGGGAGCGCCCGCAATCAAGCGAGTCGAAGATTGCTCGCGCTCCCTCAATCGCTAAACAAACCAACGCCAATGCAGTCGCGCAAATAATCGGCGCGGGCACGCCCTTGAGCCGCGTGCTGCACACGAGCCAGCTCAGCCTCAGCTCTTCCGCAGGCACAGACGAGCAGTTCGTAGATCGCAACAACGACCTTGTGTCGGATGAAAGAACTACTTTCGACAATCTCGGCGGCTCGTTTGACATCGCCGTCGGACAGACGGGCGCGCGTTACGAAGTTTATGCCGCCGTTGACGACCACGGCACAGGGACCACAAATGATGACGAGAACATAGGCGTGCTTGTCGTCGCCTTAGACACCAACGGCGATTACGTGCGCGACTCTTCGACCACGTTCAATCTCAAACGCGATTTCGCTTTGCCTTCAGCCGCCGCCGTCGTCACCGGAACTTCAAAGAGCGGGCGCGAGTTTGTCATAGTCTCTTCGAGCGGCTATTACAACTACAGCAATCCGAATGACCCTTTCAACGAGCCGACGGCGGGAGTGGTCCTGCTTGTGCGCGATCCCGCGACGGGCGGCTTTGATAACACGCGCTCGCGCGAGCTTGTCAAAGTCGGCAACAATCAAATCTACAATGCGAACGCGCTCGCGCTGCTGCCGAACAACGATCTGCTGATTGCAGATTTCGACAAGGACCAACTGCACATCGTGCGCGACACCAACGCGGACGGAATGCCCGACACATTCGATACGACGCCCTACTACTCTTATCGCTTCTCGAACGATGCGCCCTTAGACATCGCTGTCAACTCGCGCGGCGTGGTCTTCTCACACTCTTACGGCAACGATGCCGTGATGCTCGCGCTCTATGATGACAACCGCGACGGGCGCGCTGACCGCGATGAAGTCATCATCGAAGGTCTCTCGCTCGACAACAATCTCTTCTTTCACGGCCTCGCGGTTGATCGTGTGGGAACCATTTACGTCATCGAAGATGCTTCGGGCAACGCGGATACAAGCTCGTCTGGCGGCAACGGCGGGACGCCGCGCATAGACGCTTTTCCAGATTCGGGTCTCAACGGTTTTCCGCAGAACGGCGAAATTTTCTCTATCGCAGACGGTGCGGGCACACAAGCCTACTCCGGTTTATCACTGGGCCAGCTTCCATCGAACCAGATCAATGACTCGCAGTTTTTTGTGACGCAGCACTACAGAGATTTTCTGGGACGCGAGCCTGACGCTGGCGGACTCGCCTACTGGTCAGGGCAGATAGATCAATGCGGCACAAACGCCGTCTGCATCAATAACAAGCGCATAGACGTGAGCGCGGCCTACTTCATCGAGCTTGAGTTTCAGGACACAGGCTATTTCGTCTATCGCCTCTACAGAGCGAGCTACGGATTGAAGCCGACCTACGCGCAGTTCACGCCTGACCGCGCGCTCGTAGTCGGCGGCGCAAATCTTGAACAGAGCAAGCAGCAGTTTGCAGACGCTTGGGTGCAGCGCGCAGCCTTTCAACAAGCCTACCCGTCAACAATGACGCCAGAGCAATTCGTCGGGAAACTCTTCGACACGGCGGGCCTTGTGCCTTACACACAAGAGCGACAACAACTAGCCAACGACATGAAGGCAGGCAAGACGCGCTCTCAAGTTCTGCGCGAGGTGATAGAGATTGCGGAATTCAAGACGCGTGAATACAACCCCGCGTTTGTGACGATGCAATACTTCGGCTACCTCAAACGCGATTACGATCAGGGCGGATACGATTTCTGGTTGAATGTTTTGAACAACCGCGAGCCAAACAACTACAGAGGCATGGTCTGCTCTTTCATCACTTCAAGAGAGTATCAGGAACGCTTCGGCCTCGCGCTCGCGCGCAGCAACGCCGACTGCCAGTAAAGAAAGGCAAAAGGCAAAAGTCAGGGGAAGCCAGCTTTTTATTAAATCACTCAGGTTGAGTTGTTTAATTAAAAAGTGGTTTCCCCACACTTTTGCCTTTTACCTTTTTACTTTTGCCTTAAACAACGTCTCTAAATCTTTAGGACGAGTCTGGGCAACACACGCGCGTTTCCATCAACGGGCGCGGCTTCCTGCCCGACTTCCTGCGCGCCCATTCTCAAATAGAATCCCAGAGCATTAGGGTCTGCCGTAATGTTGACGACGCGCACCCCGCGCGACACAGCCATACGCTTCGCGTGCTCCATCAACTCTCTGCCCAGACCCGTGCCGATAAGCTCAGGTCTCACCCACATATGCTCCAACTCCGCCTGCTCCCCCTGCATGATGAGAGCGTAAAAGCCAAGCGTCGCTTCGCCCTGCTCCGCCAGATAGACTTCATTGCTCCTGATGAACTCAGGAGTGATGGTCAGAGTCTCTCGCCAGCACTCAATCCAACGCTCAGGATAGCCCCAATGCCTCTTTGCGGCATGAGCAATCTCCGTCAACGTCTCAGCTTCAAACAGCTCGGCCCGACGAATATTTTTCTCCATAGGCGTTTAAGACATGAACGAGCAGAGATGATTCGTCCAATATCAAAATATAATCCCGTAAGCTTTCAATCTTTCCTCAGCTTTTTTGATGATGCGGGTGATTATATTCCCTAAAAGGCGTGTTATAACATCTCTTTTAGGAAGTCTAATATATAGTTGGGCTGCTGCCGTACATTAAACAACTTAACTGAGAAGATTGCGTATGAAAACAGATAATAAGCCTCGAATCTTTCTGAGTTATGCAAGAGAGGATGAAGATGCAGCACTGATTCTATATCACGACCTTTGCAAGCGAGGAATAAAACTATGGCTTGACACGGAAGAACTTCTTCCAGGGCAGAATTGGAAAAGCGAAATAAGAAAAGCGATCAAATCTTCAGAGTTTTTTATTACTCTCCTCTCCAATAACTCTGTGAGTAAACGTGGATATGTACAAAAAGAGCTAAAACTCGCATTAGATATTTTTGAAGAGTTCCCAGATAATCACGTTTATTTTCTTCCTGTTCGTTTAAATGAATGTCAACCTAGTTATACCCGACTGGAGGAACTTCACTGGGTAGATTTGTTCCCATCATATGATCGAGGCTTCAAGAGGCTTTTGAAAGTGCTTGGTGTGCCGGAAGAGGACTCTTGGGTTGATAAAGATGAGCTATTGTTAGAGCGAGCGTTTGAGCTTCTGGTTGCTTTTATTGAAGAAGAGCAGCCCGATAAGATTGTTGATTGGGCTTCTGATGAGCTTCATAGACTAGCATGGAAAGAAATTACAGAATTGTATAAATGGTGGAAAATTGATAGACCCCAAAGACATGATCCGTTGGATGACGTATCCAGAGACGATCCGAATTACAAAGCGATTGTAGAAATGTCGATAAAGTTAGAAGAGATGTGGGAGCAAGAAGATCAAATTAACCTACATAGGCTCATTGATGTGAGACCGCATCTATGGTGCTAAATCTAAAACCAATCGCCCATCATCTATTATATCGGGGAGCGCGAAGCGGATGTTATTTACGCCCTCACGTCCTGAAGGCAGCCCAATAACTCATTCAACCCGACCCGCGATAGCATGCCTCTCAAGATGCTTCCTTGCGGCGAAGGTTGAAGGCTGTTCGCGCGGGCGGATTAATTCGAGCGTTATGCTGCTTCCACTTTCGAAAAACAGTCGCACTTGGGACGAGTACCTTCCCAAATATGGTGTGGTGTCGGGGGGAAATGCCAACAATAACTGTCACTGAGGACGAGGAGTGAAGGCTATGCAGGTATTCTATTGCTTCTTCTTGTTTGTTAATCTTACTCTCTGCCAACAGTCTAATGATCCGCCTTTCAAAATTGCCATTACCGCGGACAGCCCCACAGTCGTCGCCGAAAGCGATGTCTCGATCAAAGTTAGCCTGACGAATACATCGAATCAGGATGTCAATGAGGGCGTCATGTATAAGGATGGGATAAACCTCGACTCAACTTTTCGCTTCGAAGTGCGGGACGAGCATGAGAAACTGGTTCCAAAAAGAACTTACCCACACGAAGAGTTGCGGACGGGTAGCGTGATGTTTCGCACCATCCGAGCCGGACAAACCCTAACTCAGGAGCAGCGAGTGAGCGCGTTATACGACATGCGGAAACCTGGCAAGTACACAATTCAGGTGTGGCGACGAAATCCCGAGTACGATATCAAATCCAAAATCGTCACGGTAACGGTAACTCCCAATAGCAAAGTTCCAGCGAGCAAACCCGGTAAAGTTCGTTACCATTGAAAGGTCGCCAAGGATCGCAAAACTATGGACAGAACCCAGCACTTAAAGCGAGTTTGTCAGCGTCCCGAAGTGAACGTGAGTTCGACAGCGCAGCATAACAACGGCATGCACCCGACGCCCCACCACGAATACTGTCATGTACATTGATTGTGGGCGCGGGTGATGCCGGGCGTTAGATTTCTTTCTCTGAAAAATCGGGTATGAGATTACGAAGCAAATATTATCTATAATAGGTACGGATTTTAGAACACGGAATAGTGCGGGAGGAGATGGTAATGGATCGAGTCAACTTGCTGGTTACGGAATGGATGCGTGCTAAGCTCGGCGTTCAGGAATACATTGATGCGATGCCGGAGGACGGGATTGCATTCAAACCAACGTCCGAAATTCGCAGTTTCGCCGAAAATTATCTTCACGTCGCAGGTACAAATTACGCCTTCGCTTCCGCCGCGTCCGGTCGGGACAATCCGTATGACATGATGAAAGGTAAAGACCCGGAGCAGGTGGAGGACTTGAAGCAGGATAAAGCGGCGCTACTTGAGTTCGTCATGGGCAGTTACGATTTTATGCTCGATGCTGTCAAAGGGTTAAGCGACGCCGCGTTGGATGAGGATGTGGAGTTCTTCAAGATGAGAATGCGGCGGCACGTGCTGCTGGCGAAGGCGATGGAGCATCACGCGCATCATCGCGGTCAGACGGCGATTTATCTAAGGCTGAAAAGCATCACTCCGCCGAGTGAGCGGCTGTTCTAAGATGATGCGTGTCGAGGACGAGGCTTTGCTATAGGCGCGGGGCGAAATCTAACAAGTCATTCGAGCGGACGCGGGAATAGCGTATTTGTCATCATTCTTCCTGCGGTGTTGCTTGTGTGGGTTCGCCCCGCGCCGCTCAATTTCGGCGTTAGGC
>JBAWGU010000048.1:0-2603 GCA_049593215.1 Pyrinomonadaceae bacterium | reverse complement strand
ACCGCACCCAAGCGGCGGTGTTTGAGATGAGAGCCGACTTTGCAGAATTTAAGAGCCAGATCAAAGAACCCGCCTAGTGCCTAACCCCTCTTGCTAGACCCGTACTGGCAATCCTTACCGATTATCTAAAAGTAAAGCGCGGGGGGCTAATGATTTCTCTGAATTTCCTCTGACACTTCTTCTGAGGTAGAAGCAGGGGAAAGAGGCGTGATCGTGTCAACGAATGACTCTACGTTGACATCAATGATAAATAATCGCCCCTAAATCTGAGTAGCATGTTTAGCTTCTGCTCGCGGCTTTGTGCTAATTCCGGCTAAAGACAACCGCTCACGAGTAAACATGAGTAGGTGAGTTACTAGACGTGTTCAACAATGATTGCTATAATTCGCTGTGCCTTGCGAGAGAGCAGGTTGGGCGGTTGCTGCTTCAACTCTTTGGAGTTGAGGGAGAGGAAAGTCCGAACACTACAGGGCAGCGAGCCAGCTAACGGCTGGGCGTCTGGCGGAAAATTTTTAAATTGTTGCGAGCAATCGCAAATTTTTTTTGATTTTCAGCCGGACGACGACAAGTGCAACAGAAAAAAGACCAGCCAACCACGCTGAAGCGCGTCTCTGAGATTTCAAATCTCAAATCGCGCGGGGGCGCAGGGGTGATGGGTGAAACGGTGCGGCCCCTTTGCGGGCTTAAAGTAAGAGCGCACCAGCGCGCGTGGCAACACGTTGCGGCTAGGCAAACTCCTCGCAGTGCAAGACCAAATAGGGAGGCGTCAAAGAGGGCTGCCCGCCCAAAGCGAGTTTCTTCCGAGAAACTTGCTACGACCTCCGGGTAGGTCGCTTGATCCAACCGGCGACGGTTGGGCTAGATGAATGATCGCCACTCCGACTTTTGTCGGAGAACAGAATTCGGCTTACAGACCTGCTCTCTCATTGCACGGCAAACTTCCGCTTCCGCGTTTGACCGTCACAAAAAAGCTTTTCACACGTTCTCTATAAAATTTTCATAAGGAGAGGCGCAAAGAGAGATGGCGAACCGCAAAGGAGTTTTCATCGGAGCTTATGTGCCCAATGAACTCAAAGAGGCTCTGCAACAGCGCGCGAAGGGAGAGCATCGCACGCTCTCGCAGGAGATTACACGCATCCTCGAAGAAGCAATTCGTGGCAAACGTCTGCCGCCCGGTTTCATAGATCGTCGCAGCCAGAACTCCGGCCCGCGTCGTCGCAACTCAGACCCTCTGCCGCGTCGCCGCACAGACGATGTGCCCTACATCCCGTCCGATAGAAACACAGGCGAAGATTAAGCGGCAGTTACAAATCAGATTTCACACGCGCAAGGAGCGTCACTCGTCAAAACGGGTGGCGCTCGTCGCGTTTTATAACACCATTTGCTAAACTCGTCTCAATTCTTGATTAATTGATGCTAGAGCCGTGAGCATAAAAAATCTTCTTTCAATTGCGTGTGGTCTGCTTGCAGGATTCGTGCTCGGCTTTATCTTAGCCAACGCGATGAGCCGACAGGCGAGCGAGCAGTCGCGTACCGGCGAGATGGCAGCCGCAGCGAATACAAACACGGAGCAGTCTGTCAACGGAGGCGGCGCACAGAGTACATCGGGTAACACACAGCCTGTGCTCTCCGATGAAGAGATACGCGGAGCGATAGCCCGTGCCGACGCAAAGCCGGATGACCTTAAGCTTCAACACGACTTCGGCATCGCCCTCTATCGCTATCAAGACACGCGCTTCTATCCTGATGTGGCTCGCTTCTTAAAACGCGCGCTCGACGCTGACCCCGGTGATCGTGAGTTGACAGTCTTGCTCGGCAACGTGCTCTTCGACATAGGCCAATCCTCAGACCCTGAGCGCTTCGCGGATGCGCGCGTCTATTATCAGAAGGCTCTGGAGATGAAAGCGGATGACGAGAACGTTCGGACAGACCTCGGCCTTACATATTTTTTAGGCAGGCCGTCCGATCCGCAACGCGCCATTGCAGAGTATCGCAAATCGCTCGCGCTCAACCCGCGACATGAGAATACTCTGCAAGCACTGGCTTCGGCTCTGATTGCGACGGGACACCGCGACGAGGCGCAGAAGAGAATTGAAGAGTTGCAGAAAATCAATCCGCAGCATCCCGCTCTCTCAAATCTGCGAGCGCAACTCGCGCAGAGCCGGAACGAGACACAGGAGTAGCTTTGAAGTTTTTTATCATACTTATCATATTCACCTTCCTGCTGGCCTTCGTTTACCTGCGTCTGCGCCCTTACATTCAGACCGTGCGCCGCATCTTCGGTCTCATACGCGACGTGCAGGGCGTCAGCGCAAGTCAATCCGCGAATTCACCGGCGCGTGAGGTCAGCGAAGCGCAAAAGCTCTTACGCTGTGAATCATGCAACACTTGGATACCGGCTTCGCGCGCTCTCACACTGCGCACGGGCGCAGCTTTCTGCTCACACGAATGTCTGGAAAATCGTTCTGCTGCTCAAGGCGTTGGGCGAAAGTTCGGGAGCAAATAATAGAAAGTGATCTATGCCTAAGCCCCGAAGGGGCGAGATTCAATAGCACAGGGCATCGCCCTGTGTCTCCGTAGCCCGACAAGCATTAGCCCTGAAA
>JBAWGU010000047.1:0-2636 GCA_049593215.1 Pyrinomonadaceae bacterium | reverse complement strand
GAGATGTTGAATGCTTTTCTCTGCGCTAACTCTGCGCCTGCTCTCTGCGCCTCTGCGGTGAGACTCAACTCCCCCCACTCTCACTTTCAAATTAAACCACTACCATCTGGCAGGACCATTTGACAATGACATAAAGATTGAACTAAAGTCCCGCCACGTTTCCCATGTATGAGCAAAACGCGGCAGAGCAATTCCAATATGTTGATAACCTTTGTCCGCAATGTTTCCCATAAAATGAACAAACCCCCAAATAGCTCTTCACCTCAACCCATTTTCCCAGGAGGACATCGGTAATGAAAAGTAGAAACCTAATACGGTTGACGATAACGCTCTTGTTCGGAAGTATTTTGATTCTGGGCGGCTACGAGGCGCAAGCCGGAACGCTGGCGAACGGCGGCGGTGGCGGCTCCACGACGCGTTTAGTTGACGACGATAAAGTGCAATGTCCGACCGCGCAGTTTACAAGCATTCAGGCGGCTGTGAGCGCGGCGGGTTCGGGAGACATCATCAAAGTCTGCCCGGGAACTTATCAAGAGCAGGTCAGGATTAATAAGCCTTTGACGGTTCAGGGAATCGCAGTCGGCAATCTGAATCTGATACTCATCAAGCCTGCGCCCGCCATAGTCAACTCGGCAAGCATAACTAATCCCACCAGCCTCATCGCGGCCATCGTCCTTGTCGAAAACGCGAGCAACGTGAATCTGATCAACCTGACGGTTGACGGAGCGACGAACGGCAACGTGTGCGGCACAAACATCGTCGGTATCTATTACCGCAACGCCTCCGGCAAGGCGGACAGCGTGGCTGTCAGAAACATCAGACTTGTTGCCGGTAACGAAGGTTGCCAGAGCGGTCTGGGCATCTTCGCGCAGAGCGGCGGCGGCGGCTCGTCCAAGCTACAGGTCTTGAACAGCAGCGTTCACGATTACCAGAAGAATGGCATCACGGGTAATGAAACGGGCACGGAGCTGACAGCCATTGGAAACAATGTCTCAGGCGACGGCGCGACCCCGTTCATCGCCCAGAATGGAATCCAGGTAGCCAACGGCGCGAAAGGCTTCATCACAGGCAATTCAGTCATCAACAACGACTATGCCGGATGCACTTCGCCGGACACTTGCGCGGCCACTGCTTCTAACATTCTGGTCTTTAATGCTTCCTACGCCAACGTCTCTTTGAACAGCCTCGGCAAGAGCCAGATAAACATCTTCCTGCAAGCCAACAAATCCGAGGCCAGCTACAACAACATCCTCGACTCGGATGTTTTTGACGGTATAGACATCTTTGGTAACCAGAACAAAGTCAACGGCAACCGTATCTTCAACAGCGATACGTCGGGCATCTTCGTCGAAGGCAATCAGAACGAAGTCAAAGGGAACACCATCAACGAAGCCCCTGTCGGAATCCTCGAAGACACGCCGAGCAGCGGCAACAGCTACAGCGATAACAAATACTTCAACACAGGCTTCAACTTTATTCACGGCTCAGCCCCGCCGTCACTGACAATGCTCTCCGCTCCACAGGGAGGCAGGTCTGTCAGTCCGGCACAACCTTAAGCTTTCTCACTTTCAGAAGGCGCAAAGAAAAAGGGTGCGAGCTATGAAAGCTCGCACCCTTTCTCTGATGCATTCTGATTGACTCTTTAGTCTTAAACCTGTCCGAGCCTCACCTGATTCGGCGGTGCCGGACGTGTCCCTTTCAAACGATCCGCAATCCATGCTCCCAACAGCCACAGCGCGCACGCGCCGATGGTGATGAGCGAAAACCATTTGCCGTAGAGTCCATCCGGCGAAAACTTCTCCGTCGCTTCATGCAGCGCATCGCTATTGGGAAAGAGGCCCGCCTCGGAAAATTCGTGGAAAGTGTAGATGCCCACTTGGACCATGAAGAGCAGGAGGTAGATGCCTGTCACCTGAAAGAAACGCTTGATGTTGACGAGATGGCTGAAGCGCGCCCAACCCCACGCGAGCAGGCCCGCCGCCGCCAGCCCCAACAACGTGCCGTTCAAAATCTGGCCGCCCCGCACCTGAAGCATTAGCAGCATCGTCTCCATCCCCTCGCGGCACATCATCAGGACAACGAAGAGAAAGACTCCCCAGAAAGCTCTGCGCGAAGTCTGCCCGCTAGAGACTTCCGTAAGCTTCTCTTCCATCCTCTTCTTCATCTGCGGCCCTGTGCGCCACATGTAAATGACCAGCGAGGCAACCATCAGAATCGCCAGCACACCGAAGACCCCTTCGCGCAAAGATTCATTGCCGATGAACCATGTCACGGACGATCCCAACCTCTCGCCAAGCGCGCCGTGCAAAACCGTCTCATCGCCGCGCTGCACGACTAGCATCAGGTAGCCGAGCGCGACGCTCGTGGCGATTGCAACGCCTATCGCCCAATAAACTGCCGGGGCCAGAAACTTCCGACCCGTCTTGCGCAGGTAAGCCAGCACGATTGCAACCAGCAGAAACGACTCGAAGCCTTCGCGTAGAATAATAATGAATGACTGAAGCATCTCTCATGCCTTTCTAACACAGATTAACGCGCGATGCCGAAACCTTTTGTCCGGCTGAAAAGGACGTGGCAGAGATTATCGCCACGTCCACAGTATATACCAAATTGAAAATAGATTTCAATTTCAGAGG
>JBAWGU010000046.1:0-8763 GCA_049593215.1 Pyrinomonadaceae bacterium | reverse complement strand
GCGCAGAGACGGGCGCAGAGTCTACGCAGAGAACTGATTCAACCCTCTGCGTAAACTCTGCGAAAACTCTGCGCCTCTGCGGTGAGCCTCAATGCTTGTTTCACTCAAGAAGAGATGGCGAAAAGAGAAACGCCGTCTGGCAGGTGAAAACTTCCGGGCGGCGTTTCTTGTTTTGAGAAGCTAATTCTCTTTCGAGAGCACTCAAGCCTTAGTAAGCTTTCGCATACTGTTCGTTGAGCGCACGGCGCAGACCTTCAAAGTATGGCTCAAAGGAAACGAAGCTCGTGCCTTGAAAGAAAGCGCGACCGCCCGTCTCATCAGAGATGCGATTGAGCGCGCTCTGGCCCAGCAGCGTCGCCGTGCTGTTGCGGCTCGTCAGTCCGACAGAAGGCGCGTAGAAGGAATAGACCGCTACGTCGCGCTTCTTCGCTTCACTAATCGCGCGCTGTAGATCAAGCGAGTTTGCCGCGTCCGCGTAGCTAAAGCCGTGCGAGGTATCAAGCCCGTCCGAGATGAGCAGGAGCGCGTTCCTGTTCTTGCCCGTCTTATCGAAACGGCGCAGAGCCTCTATCACTTCAACGTAAGGATTGTAAGGCGATGCGGTTGCGCTCGAAATAGGGATACGCAGAGCTTTCGCAGCTTTGCCTAGATCATCCGTGAACGGCTGGCGCACCTGTAAGCTGCCGCTCGTGATATAGCCGATCATCACGCGCGAGCCTTGCGGCAGCGAGCGTATGAAATCACCCGTGACGCCGAGTTCGTTGCCGACGCGCGAAACCAGATCGTCCTGAATCAGCACCGCCAGATTCAAAGGAGCTTCGACGCGAACATTTTTGTCAGCGCTCTTTTCATCATGCGCCGACGCAAAGGCCGCGCTGCCGTTGCTTAAAGCCGCGACAAAGATGAGCGCGGCAAAAGCGGAAAAAATCTTTTTCATTTTCAACATGACTTCTTCACTTCTTTCTAGGGGAAAAAACTTGTAACCGGCGCTACGTGCGCCGACCCGCTCGGGTTTCTTTGACAGGAATGGCGCGCGGAACGCCCAAACTGCCCCCTCCCGCGCGCCTCTGTCTTACCATCTTTAACCTATCACTCTCTGAGCCGTTATTAAGATGCAAAGGCGCTTGAAAAGGTGGCTTTTTCGGTCAGGAAGTAGTAAAACTTTGCGGCCAAATGTTGTAAAATTCCGGCGCGACAGAAGAGGCAAACCAGAGGGCAAGGGGCGAACGTATATCCTGCGAGGTAAAAGAAGATGAAGCATAAACTTCTGACGACCGCGAGCGTGATTGCTTTCGCTTTCGCTCTGGTCTTCTCCATCATCACGGTCTCTCGTCTGGCGCAGACGGAGTTGGCATCTTCTAAGCTCCCGCCCGTGCTCAATACCGCCAAAGCCTCTTCAGCGCCCGAAACGGCTACAGCCAACGAGATGAAAGAGCTACCGCGCGACACTTTTATCGCGGCAGGTAAAGCGAAACTCGCGCCTGCCTTTTCCGAAGGCGTCTGGATCAATTCAGATGCGCTCACGCTTGAATCTTTACGCGGGCGCGTGGTCGTGGTGGATTTCTGGACCTTCGGCTGCTACAACTGCCGCAACACCCTGCCCGCGCTCAAAGACTGGGACACGCGCTATTGTGATCAAGGTCTCACCATCGTCGGGGTCCACTCGCCCGAATTCGACCGTGAAAAGAACGAGCAGAACGTCCGCCGCGAAACCAAATCTCTAGGCATCAACTACGCGGTCGTCACAGACAACGACTACGCAACGTGGCAAGCCTACGGCGTCAACGCATGGCCCACCGTCCTCGTCCTCGACAAGCAGGGCCGCATACGCTTCACGCACGTCGGCGAAGGCGCATATGACGAAACCGAAAACGTCATCAAAAAGCTCCTCGCAGAATAAAAAACTGTCCGTAGTCCGTTGTCCGTAGTCAGTTGTTTTGAGCATGACCCACGTTGAGTGGTTTATTTAAAGCATTCAACGCGTCATGCACAGACAACGGACAACTGACTACGGACAACGGGCAGCTTTCCCAAAGCTGTGCCCGCTTGCTTTTCCCCTCTGCGCTCGGATAAATTACTGTCTCACATCGTGAGCACATCCCGCCCTGAATCTTCGGAGCTACTAACTGACGCGGATGGCTATTCTTCTCGCAAAATAAATATGTCTGAAAGGAAACTCTTCTTTACGCCATGAAAGCTTATCCAACCGAAATGATACGCAACCTTGCCGTCATCGGGCACGGCGATGCGGGCAAGACCCAACTCATCAGCTCTCTACTTTACGTGACGGGCGCAACGCCGCGCTGGGGCAAAGTTGACGAAGGCACCACCGTCACCGATTACGAAGAAGACTCCATCGCGCGCAAGATTACGCTCAACACCGCGCTCGCCCATCTTGAATATCGTGAACACAAAATCAACTTTATAGACACGCCCGGCTACGCAGCTTTCGTCGCGCACGCGCGCCCCGCGCTTCGCGTCGCGGATTGCGCGCTCGTCGTCGTTGACGGCGTGAACGGCGTCGAAGTGCAGACGGAAAAGACATGGGCCTATGCCAACGAGTTTATCCTGCCGCGCATGATGGTCATCACGAAGCTGGAAAAAGAGCGCGCAGATTTCGGCGCGGCTCTCGATACCGCGACCAAAGTCTTCAGCCGCGCCATCGTCCCCTTCACGCTTCCCATCGGCAAAGAGAAAGATTTCAAAGGCGTCGTTGATGTCGTTCACATGAAGGCTTACGAGTTTGACGCGAACGGCAAAGCGAAAGAAGTCCCCGTGCCTTCTGACGCAGAGAGCATGGATGTCATCAACAAGACGCGCGAGCGATTGATCGAAGTCGTCGCAGAATCCGACGACGCTCTGATGGAAAAATATTTCGAGCAGGGCACGCTCGCAGACGAAGACCTCATCCCCAATCTCGGCAAAGCCATCGCGCAGAGCCGCCTCTGCCCTGTCTTCGCCGTCTCAAGCGTCAACCTCGTCGGCCTGCAATCCCTGCTTGACGGCATCATTGACTACGCGCCGGACCCCGCGCATCACGAAGTCGAACACGGGCGCACTGCCCCCGAGACGGACGGCGGCGAACCCATCACGCGCAAGTACAGCGACACGGAGCCATTCTCGTCTTACGTCTTCCGCACCATCGCAGACCCTTTCGCCGGACGCATCAACGTCATGAAAGTCATTAGCGGCCACGTCGCAACGGATGCGAATGTGTACAACTCTACGCGCGGCGCGCAGGAACGTCTCGGCGCGCTGCACACAATTCAGGGAAAGCAACTGGACAAAGTAACGGAAGCGCGTGCGGGCGACATCATCGCGTGCGTGAAGCTGAGAGAGACGCAAACGGGCGACACGCTCTGCGACAAGGCCGCGATGGTCGTTTACGATCCGGTCCAATATCCCGAAGCCGCCATCGCCTTCGCCATCGAACCCAAATCCCGTCAGGACGAAGAGAAGATTAGCGTTGCCCTGCACAAGATTCTCGAAGAAGACCCCGCGCTGCACTTTGACCGCGACGCGCAGACGAAAGAGTTTCTCCTCGCAGGCTCGGGCCAGCTTCACGTCGAAACCGTGATTGATAAATTGAGGAAGCGTTACAGCGTTGAGGTCACGCTGCATCCTCCGAAAGTCCCTTACAAAGAGACCATCACGCAGCGCGCAGAGGTGCAGGGCCGTCACAAGAAACAGACAGGCGGGCGTGGGCAGTTCGGTGATTGCAAAGTCATCTTCGAGCCACTGCCGCGCGGCGAAGGCTTCGTCTTTGAAGACAAGATTTTCGGCGGCTCCGTCCCGCAGAACTTCCGCCCCGCGATTGAGAAAGGCATCGTCGAGGCTGCCTCAACAGGCGCAGTCGCCGGATACCCGCTCGTTGATTTCAAAGCCGTACTGATTGACGGCTCTTACCATCCCGTTGACTCCGACGAGCACTCTTTCCGCGCCGCCGGACGCAAAGCTTTTCGCGCCGCGATTGATAAAGTCCGTCCGACCCTGCTTGAGCCGATCATGGATGTCGAAGTCGTCGCCCCGCAAGAGAACAGCGGCGACATCATGGGCGACCTCAACTCGCGCCGTGGCCGCGTGCAAGGCATGGAGACGCGCGGCAACCAGCAAGTCATCAAAGCCCAAGTCCCTATGGCCGAAATGCTCAACTATCAATCCACACTCAACTCCATCACCGCCGCACGCGGCTCATACCACATGCAATTCTCCCACTACGACCAAGTGCCCGGACAGATAGCGCAGAAGATTGTGGAGCAGGCGAGAGCGGAAGGTAGAATCAGAGCGGAAGAGGAAGAATAGAATCGAAGATGTGGGATGTAAGAAGGTTAAGCCCTCTTTCATCTCTCATTATTGGAGAAACATCATTGGCACTATGAACATGAAAGTGCCTGATTCGCTACTCAAGCAAGCGCAAAAGATGGCAGAGAAGGAGGAGATGACGCTTGAGCAACTCATCTCCTCCGCTTTGGCGGAAAAGATGGCTGCATGGATGACCGTTGAGTATTTACAGAAACGCGCATCACACGGCAGCCGTGAGAAATTTGAGCAGGCGATGGATAAAGTGCCTGACGTTTCGCCTGACTCTCAAGACCAGCTCAACTAGCTCTTACATCTCTCCCTATCACTGAGTGTTCACCAGATTGCTCAGGTGATTCTCATTGCCGCATCTTCCCTCTGAAAGAAACGAGAAACCGCTATGCAAGACATCCCACATGTCACAATCAAAGAGTTAGCGCATAAGATTAAAGGTTATGGAACTCCGCGTTTCGCCTTCTTTCTCGGCGCGGGCGCGTCCAGGCAATCCGGTATCATCACCGCCTCCGAAATGGTTAGCCACTTCAAGGAGCGCATCATAGAGCGTTGCTGCCCCGACAATGTGAAGGATGATAAGGAAAGAGATGCGTGGCTCTCCGGGCAGGACTGGTACAAAAACGGCGACAATGAATACTGCAAGCTCTTTGAAAGATTCGAGCAGAAGGAGATGGGCAGGCAGCGTTACATCGAGAGCATCATCGAAGGGAAAGAGCCTTCGTTCGGCTACGTCGTGCTCGCCAACTTAATCGCCAGCGAGTATATCAACACCATCATCACCACCAACTTCGACGACCTTGTGTACAGCGCGTGCACGACCTTCACGGGCAAGCGTCCAATCGTCTATGCCTACGGCATCATGGCGTCCGAGATGCGCGTCACCTCGCAGCGTCCCAAAATCCTGAAGCTGCACGGCGATTTTCTCTTCTCCACTCTCAAAAACACGGATAATGAAACGGCTGTTCAAGACCCCAACATGGAGAAACAGCTCAGGCAAGTGCTAACTGAATACGGCTTGATTGTCGTTGGTTATAGCGGGGGAGATAAATCCGTGATGAATGTTCTCTCGCAAATCTCCAAGAGGAATGACATTTACTGGTGCATCAGGCGCGGCGATAAGCTTAGTGACGCGGTGGAAAAATTGTTGAAGAGCAAAGAGGGCTTTATCGTTGAGATTGACAGCTTTGACGCGATGATGAGTGAAATCCGCCGCGTCATTGGCTTTAATGTGAAAAAAATGGTCGGTTCAATTCATGATCGTCAGACGCAGATGCTCGATCAGCTTGTTAAATTCGAGCCACAATATTCTGCCGAGATTCTTGGTGAAATAGTGGAAGCTATTAAAGAGACATCTTTGAAGGAGGGTAAATATAAGAAAGGGCTTCAAGCTTTTAGTTTCTACAGTCAAGCTTATCAAGCTGAAGACGCAGGAGATAAAGTCAAAGCCGAAGAACTTTACCGCAAAGCTATTAAGTTAAATCCTGACTATACGGAAGCCTACATATATCTTGGCTATCTGCTCAGTAAAGATGAAGCTCGCCAAAAGGAAGCCGAAAAACTTTACCGCAAAGCTATTGAGTTAAATCCTAACCTAGCTATTACCTACTATTGTCTTGGCGCTCTGCTTGATAAAGACGCAGCACGACAAAAGGAGGCTGAAGAACTTTACCGCAAAGCTATTAAATTAAATCCTAACGATGCTGATGCCTATAGTAGTCTTGGCATTCTGCTCAGTAAAGATGAAGCACGACAAGAAGAAGCCGAAGCAGCTTTTCGCAAAACTATTGAATTAAATCCTAACGAGGCTGATGTCTACTATAATCTTGGTTATTTTCTTGATGGGAACTTAGCACGACAAAAGGAGGCCGAAGATGCTTATCGTAAAGCTATTGAATTAAATCCTAACCACACCTTTGCCTACAATAGTCTTGGCGCTCTGCTCGGTAAGGACGTAGCGCGCTACAAAGAAGCCGAAGCAGCTTTTCGCAAAGCTATTGAATTAAATCCTAACGATGCTGTGGCCTACAACAATCTTGGCTATCTGCTCAGTAAAGCTGGAGCGCGGCAAGAAGAAGCCGAAGATGCTTATCGCAAAGTTATGGAATTAAATCCTAACGATACTAATGCCTACTTTAGTCTTGGCTATCTGCTCAGTAAAGATGAAGCTCGCCAAAAGGAAGCCGAAAAACTTTACCGCAAAGCTATTGAGTTAAATCCTGACTATACGGAAGCCTACATATATCTTGGCACTCTGCTTGGTAAAGACGCAGCACGACAAAAGGGGGCTGAAGCAGTTTATCGCAAAGCTATTGAATTAAATCCTAACGATGCTTATGCCTATAATAGTCTTGGCATTCTGCTCGGTAAAGATGAAGCGCGGCAAGAAGAAGCCGAAGCAGCTTTTCGCAAAGCTATTGAGTTAAATCCTAACTATGCCGAAGCCTACCATAATCTTGGCTATCTGGTTAGTAAAGATGAAGCGCGGCAAAAGGAAGCTGAAGAACTTTATTACCGCAAAGCTATTGAGTTAAATCCTAACCTAGCTACTACCTACTATTGTCTTGGCTATCTACTCAGTAAAGATGAAGCGCGGCAAGAAGAAGCCGAAGCAGCTTTTCGCAAAGCTATTGAGTTAAATCCTAACTATGCCGATGCCTACCATAATCTTGGCAATTTACTTCGTTACACTAACCGCGCAGCAGAAGCTATTCCTTTCTGTGAGCGAGCAATGCAACTTGAGCCGGAAAAGCCAAACTATCCTTTAGCTCTAGCAGGTATATACAAAAAGCTTGGGCAGAAGTCGAAATCAAAACAATTTTCGGCACAGGCGCGGGAGTTAATGAGGCCGGATGACTGGTATAACCTTGCATGTTTGGAATCAGTTTACGGGAACACAGATGCGGCAATCAAAAATTTGAGGCGCGCAGTACAGAAAGACTTATTTAACCGTGATTGGGCGATGCGCGACCCTGATTTAGAGTGGATTCGTGACGACCCGCGATTCAAACAGATTGTCGGAGGAGAAAGTGCAAAGAAATCTGGGCGTAATAAAGCCATCTCACGAAAGCGGAAAGCAAAGAAGTCAAAAACATGATGCGCCGCACTCTAGCGCCTCTCATGCTCGACTTGCGCTCGACGCCGACTATCAATCCATTGAACAATTAACTTACTCCAGGCCCGCCGCGTCTTGACGATAAATGCCGGGATGAAATCCGCCTCGCACGTTTCGTGTTCCGATTCGCTCGTCACGTGTTCCAATCATGCCGTTTCATGTTCCGGTAGCTTCGTCAGGTGTTCCAGTTGTGCCGTCAGGTGTTCTGATGGCATCGCCGGATGTTCCGCTCGCGTCGTCGGATGTTCCAACGGCTTCGTCAGATGTGCCAATCGTTTCGTCTTATGTTCCGAGTGCGTCGTCAAATGTTCCGGTCGAGTCGTTCACCGTTCCAACGCTGTCGCCAGATGTGCGGATTGTCTCGACGGTTTGACCGGGCGTGTCGTCGCATTGCCGGGCGATAGTGCGCGGCAATCTTGTGTGGTCGCCGTTTGATTCGACCTCTTCATACGGCTGTCGGAGATGGCTGAAGATTTTCCTTGCGTGCGGCGTGGAAAGCGTTATAATCCGCGCCACCTCGCAGGGGTTCCGGCGCGTCCTCTAAACGTATTGCACGCGCTTACCTCAATCACACCGGAAGGATTAATTCCTTCCCTCACACAAGGAGAAAAATATGAACGACAAACAGCGACGACGCTATGAGCGTCTGGTGCGCTCGCAGGACTACATCTCTGCTGACCCGGAAATCTTTCCCGCAGGGAGCAAGGGCGCGCAGGCTTTCGCAAGATTCAAGGTTGCCATTGAAGAGGTGGAGAGTCTTGACGCTTCGCGCGAGACGGGAGCGCGTGCGTCCAAACAGGGCACGCTGACGAAGCAGGACGCGAGAGAGCGGCTGAGGCAGAGCATCGCTACCATCAGTCGCACGGCGCAGGTTATTGCCATTGACGACCCCTCGTTTAAGGGGCAGTTTGATGGGCCGCGCGGCAACGTCAACGATCAGGGCCTTCTGGCCGTTGCGCGCTCGTTTGCTGACTCTGCACTCCCGCTCAAAACGAAGTTTATTGAGTATGACCTGCCAGCAGATTTCCTTGACAAACTCAACGCGGCCATCACAGACTTCGACAGGGCTGTGAACCAGCAGAATCAGGGAGCGACGGCGCGTAAGAGCGCTCTCTCTGCTATAGACGATGCGCTCACGCGCGCCGAGCAGGAGCTTGAACGCTGCGACACGGCTCTGCGCAACAAGGTCACAGACACAGCGAAGCTGGCCGCGTGGGAGAGCGCACGCCGCATGGAGCGCGCACCGCAAAAGCAGAAGGCTAAACAGCCCGCTACGGCTACCGCCACAGCGCCGACGCAACAGTAAATTTAGTGCGCGAGCAACGACATGTCAGTAC
>JBAWGU010000045.1:0-1950 GCA_049593215.1 Pyrinomonadaceae bacterium | reverse complement strand
GCTTTTCTCTCATCCCTCATCCCTGCTCTTTCGTTGCGGGCGCGAGCGTGTGGTTGTTATAGTTGAGCCATTAAATTTTTCAGCAGGAAAAGAATGACAGAAGTTGCAAGAGGCCCGCTTGATTTGCGTGAACGATTAGCCGCAGTTCGTCGCCGGATAGAAGAGTGTGCGCGCCGCAGCAATCGCTCGCCGGAAGAGATAACATTGATTGCTGTCAGCAAGACGCATCCGGCTGAGACCGTTGAGCGCGCGATAGCGGCAGGCGTGCGCGATCTTGGCGAGAACCGCGTGCAGGAGGCTGAAGATAAGATCAGAGAGTTGGGGCGCGAACGCGTTCGCTGGCACCTGATAGGCCATCTTCAAGCCAACAAAGCGCGCCGCGCTGTCCAACTCTTCGACCTTATTCATTCGGTAGATTCATCCGCGCTTGTGCATCGGCTCGAACGCCTCTGCGCGGATGAAGGGCGCGCGGAGTTGCCCGTGCTGATTCAGGTTGATCTGGCAGGAGAAGAGACGAAATCAGGCGTGAGCGTGGAAGAGTTGCCGCTGGTTGTGGAGAGCGTGACGGCTTGCGAGCGTGTGCGTCTGGATGGCTTGATGACGCTCCCGCCATTCTTTGAGACGGCAGAGCGTGTGCGTCCATACTTTCAACGCCTGCGCGAGCTTCGCGACGCGATTCGCTCGCGCAACGAATTTGGCACACGGCGCGGCGAGCTTTCGATGGGCATGAGCCACGACTATCACATCGCCATCGAAGAAGGAGCCACGATGGTGCGCGTCGGCACGAGCATCTTCGGAGAAAGACAGAAGTAAGGACTGTTCTTTGTCCGTTGTCAGTTGTCCGTTGTTTGTGATTGTTAAGATGAATGCTGAAGGCAAATCTTCAATATGAATTAGACTCAAAACAACGGACAACGGACCACTGACTACTGACTACTTTTTTATGACTCTCATTTCACAACTCGGCACGTTCTTCTACTATTTGATTGTGACTCTCATCATGGCGGTCGTCGCTTTGATGGTCTTGCGCCTGATTGTCATCTACGCTGACTTGAATCCGTTTGGAAAGATCGCGCTCATTGTGCGCCACTGGAGCGACCCGCTCGTGAATCCTGTGCGGACAAAGTTGATGGGCTTCGGCTTTGACCCGAAGTTTGCGCCTCTGGTGACGATTCTCATTACCTGCCTGCTCGGCTACTTTACTTTAAAACTCATCGGCAACGTCCTCTTCACAGCCAGACTCATCATCGCAAGCCTTCGCTATCACGACCCTGTTTCTTTAACCGGCAGCATACTCTTCGGCGTGCTTGCAATGCTGAACCTGCTCATCATCGTGCGCATCATCTTTTCGTGGGGCGTGAGCTACATGAATCCTGTGATGCGTTTTCTGGTGCGCGTGACGGAGCCTGTGCTTGGGCCGTTTCGCAGATTCATTCCGACCGTGGGCATGTTCGACATCTCGCCCATCATCGCGCTTCTTCTCCTGCAATTATTACAGGAAGCCGTTGCCGGAACGCTGATACATTTGCCCGCGCAGGCTCTCTTTTAATTGAACTCAGGCATGATTCAGTTTATGGAACGAGGAGGCGCGCTCCTCTTCAACGTGCGCGTCGTGCCGGGAGCGTCACGCAGCGAAGTGGTTGGAGAACATGACGGAGCATTGCGCGTGCGCGTTGCCGCTCCGCCCGTCGAAGGCGCAGCCAACGAGGAACTGATTAGAACGCTCGCTCGCGCCTTTGATGTGCCTGCGCGTGATGTTGAAATCCTGAGCGGCCATTCTTCAAAGACCAAGCGCGTGAGAGTCGAAGGCGCGACGAGTTTCGTGCTTGAGAAACTTGCTGGCAGTAAATGACGTGTCTATTTACTCTTGAATGAGTAGAAAATTGAAGTTCACCGCAGAGGCGCAGAGACACGCGCAGAGTTTACGCAGAGGCGTTGAATGCTTAACTC
>JBAWGU010000044.1:0-6608 GCA_049593215.1 Pyrinomonadaceae bacterium | reverse complement strand
GTGATGAGTGATGAGTGATGAGTGATAAGAGAAATAGTTTTGTGTTTCACTTATCACTCATCACTCATCACTGCCTTATTCCCAAAGGACTTCAAAGAGCGGCACGGGCTGCTCACGGTTTTTGACGGTGATGGGATCGCGGGGGCTGTATTGGAATTTGGTTTTGGCGACGGTGGCAGTCGCTTCGCTTAAAAGTATTTGACCGGCTTTAGAGTTTGATTCGAGTCGTGAAGCGAGGTTGACAGTATCACCGATGGCTGTGTATTCGGAGCGGCGTTCCGAGCCGATGTAGCCGACTGTCGCCTCGCCTGTGTGAAGGCCGATGCCGATGCCGACCTCTTTGAAGCCGACCTCGCTTAGCTCTTCTTTAAGCTCGCGCACGCGTCGCTGCATCGCTACGGCGGCTTTGACAGCGTTCGACGGGTCTTGCGGTGAAGCTGTCGGCGCACCAAAGAGGGCCATCAACCCGTCGCCAAGATATTTGTCGAGCGTGCCGCCGTGCGCGAAGATGATGTCGGTCATCGCAGAGAAATATTTGTTGAGCATGTGGACCACATCTTCAGGGTTGGCGTGCTCAGAAAGGCGCGTGAAGCCGCGTATGTCTGCGAAGAGGACTGTGACGATTTGATTGACGCCGCCAAGTTTGAAAGAGCCTGGATTCTCAAGCATCTGCTGCACGACGTACTCAGGCATGAAGCGGCTGTAGTTGGCACGCGCGACCTCTTCACGCGCGAGGCGTTCGTGTGCGCGCACGTTCTCGACGGCAACGGCTGTCTGCGCCGCGACCGCGCTAATCAGTTCCAGATCGTCCGGCTTGAAAGAAGAGAAGGGGTCAAGGCGGTCGGCGTAGAGCGCGCCGTGTGCGCCTGATTCCGCGATGAGCGGAGCGCAGATGGTTGAGCGCACACCCTGCGAGACGATGGAATCAACGCCTGCGAACTGTTCGTCAGCCGCAGCATCCTGCGAGAGCAGCGCGACGCGCTCTTTCATCACCTTGCGCGTGATGGTGCGCCCGATGGTGAGCTTATGTGCGTGCGCTTCGAGCCTCTCGTCGCGTGCGCGAGTCGCAATCGGATGAAGCTCCATCTCAGCACCGTCCTCGCCTTCTTTCACCACGCCTTCTGTGAGAAGCGCGACGACGCGATCCGCAGGCGTGTTGCGAAAGATGATGTCCGTCGCTTTTGCGAAGATTGCGTTGAGGTCGAAGACGGAGCCGAGCGTCTTGCTCATCTCATAGAGTTCTGCCAGCAGGTTGGCCTTGCGCTGCAACGCTTCGATCTCTTTATCGCGCTCTCTGTCGCGCGTGGGCGTAGAAGGTTTCGAGCGCAGGACGCTGGTCATCACGTCGTTGGCGGAGATGAGCAGTTGCGTGTGGCCTAAGGGCTTGTCGTCATAGCGCACGTCTGCCGTGACGCGCTCTTCCGGTCGCTGTTCAAAGCGCAGTGTGCTTGCGCCGACAGTGATGCGGTCGCCGTGCTTTAAGGTATGCTCGAAGCGCGGATCGCCGTTGATGAAGACTTTGTTGGCGCTGCGTTTAAGCTGGCCGCCGAGGATTGCGCCGTCAACAATCGTGAATTCGCCGTAGCTGGCTTTGATGTGCGAGTGATAACGAGAAGCGCGCGGGTCGTCAAGCACCACGCAGTTGTCCGGCGCGCGTCCAATCGTGCAGAGCGCATCCGGGTTTATGTGATACTCCCATTGCCTGCCACTCGCATCTGTAATTTTCAGAGAAGCCATACGGATTTTTCGGTAAGAAACTAAAACCCCGTCGCGCGCCGCCGCAACTTTCAACGAGAATAGCAACGCTCTTGGGGAGTGCCGCTCAATTCTACAAGCAAACTCTAACGGAAGCTAGCAAAGCTTTCAATCGCTCGCAAAATGAACGGAATTGGATTAATTACTTGCGCTCCGGCGGCTAACGATAGAAGGAGCAAGACACGAAGCCTTAGATGAAAATTGTACGGTCAGGGACAAGTCCTCTGCCTGCTTTTGCCCGAACAATAAATTAACAGGATGGACAGGATGAACAAGATAAAAGGAATGATGAATTAGGATTGATGAGCGATGAAGTAAGAGCTATTAGTCTTTCATTCATCACTGCTGCATTCATCCTTCATCGTTCCTTCTGTATCCTGTCTATCCTGTCCATCCTGTTTGAATTCTTCTGTATGTTGTGCGGGCTGCGGACTTGCCCTGCCCCTACTTTTTGCTGCGCTTCTTTGCGCCGACTCTTTTGGTCGCGCCTTTTTTAGCGCGCGTTTTTCTCACCGCTCTTTTTTTCGTTGCGATTCGTTTCGGCTCGCTCTTCTTTGCTTCGCTGATCTCGTCCAGCAGCTCAGAGAAATCAAATCCGAAGAGTTCTCTGATGCGAGCGTTGAGCGTGGGCATGATGAGGCTCTGGCCGACGGTGGAGATTTCATCAACGATGCTGTCTGCGAAGGCTGCTATCTCAGAATGCTTGCGCCCGCGCGTGTTCCTATGCGCGTAGCCGAGCGTGTAGCCGAGCGCAAAGCCTGCGGTGAGCGTGCCGACGCTCCAGAGCAGCGGTTCTTTGCTGAACTGCTCACGATAGTCGAGCACGCCGCCCACAGTCTCTTTAACGGATTCGTACTGCTCCGTGACCGTCTCTTTAATCTCGTTCACAGTCTGCGTGATTGCTTCGCGCTTCTCCTCCATGTGGCGTTGGAGCGCGGCTTTGGATGGGTTCTCTTCCTCTTGTCCCGAAGTCGAATGCTCGTTTGCTTCCTCTGTCGCCATTACTCAAACTTCTCCCTTCACTCGTTGCTTGACGTAAAGAGAGATTCTAACGCAAAGGAAGAGAACGCGCAGGAGTTTTCTGCGAGAGGTATGAGAAGCGGAAGAAGAGCAGCAGCGCGAGCACGATTGCAAACGCGACGGGCACTCTCACGTCCGATTTAACAATCAGGTAGTAATGAAGCACGCCGCCGATGGCTGAGACGTAAACGAGTTTATGAAGACGCTGCCAACGCTTGCCGCCGAGCCTCTTAATCATCTTGTCGGTAGAAGTGACGGCGAGCGGGACCAACAGAAAGAAGCTAAGCATCCCGATAGCGACGAAAGGGCGCACGAGCGTGTCCTGCACAATCTCCCGAAAATGGAAAAATTTGTCGAACCAGATGTAGGTAATGAAATGCAGAAAGCCGTAGAAGAATGCGAAGAGGCCGAGCATACGTCTGAGCCGGACGAGCCATTGAATCTTTGTGAGCTTGCGAAGCGGCGTGATGGTCAAAGAGAGCAGTAGAAAAACCAGAGTCAACACGCCAGTCGTGCGCGTGACAAACTCAATCGGATTCGCGCCGAGCCTGTGATGCCACCAGTCCCATGAGAGCAGCGCGAGCGGCACAAGGCCGTTGATGAAGAGGACCAGTTTGTTGAATTTGATGTCATTCATCGTTTCATTTAGAAATGCGAAACAAGAGAAGAAGGCGCTTCCTTCGCGTCCTTTGCGAAAACCATTTGCATCCTTTGCGTTAAAAACCAACTTAACCGCAAAGGGCGCAAAGAGGGGCTGCGCGAAGGGAGCGCAAAGGAAAAACTTTTCATCTCCTCTCTTCTTCTCTTGATTCGCATTAGAAATATGTTTTCAAGTCCATGCCTGTATAAAGCTGCGCGACCTGTTCGGCGTAGCCGTTGAACATCAGCGTGGGGCGCGTGCCGAATTCGCCTATGCGTCGCTCGCTCGCCTGACTCCAGCGCGGGTGATTTACTTTCGGATTGACGTTTGAATAAAAGCCGTACTCGCCCTGAGCTTGGAGGTTCCATGTGGTCTGCGGCTGATCTGCGACGAGCTTAATCTTGACGATTGACTTGATGCTCTTAAAGCCGTACTTCCAGGGCACGACGAGGCGAATGGGTGCGCCGTCCTGCGGCGGCATGGCTTCACCATAGAGACCGCTCGCCAGAATCGTGAGCGGGTGCATCGCCTCGTCCATCCGAAGTCCCTCGACGTAGGGCCAGTCGAGACCTGCGGAAGAGAATGTCTTCTGGTTTGGAAAACGCTTCGGGTCGTAGAGCGTCTCGAACGCAACGTAGCGCGCGGTTGAGAGCGGCTCGACCTGCTGCAAAAGTTTCGAGAGAGAAAAGCCGACCCAGGGGATGACCATAGACCATGCTTCGACACAGCGATGACGATAGATGCGCTCTTCGGGCGGGCTGATTTTCAAGAGATCGTCAAGGTCGTAAACCTTCGGCTTGCCCGCCAAGCCTTCGACTGAAACCGTCCAGGGGCGCGTGACGAAGCCTTGCGCGTACTCGGCTACGGCGCGCTTGTCCGTGGAGAATTCGTAGAAATTGTTGTAGTTGGTGATGTCCTCGAAAGAGGTCTTCTTCTCGTTGACTGTAAAGCCAGCCGTCGAAGCCTCGCCTGCTTCCGTAGGCGGCGGCGCAGATTGAATGCCTTCTATCTTCTGCCCTTCGCGCTTCTGCGGGGGCGGCGGGTTGAGTTGCTTGTAGAGCAGGCCCGTCGCCACAGTTGTCGCAGCCAGCGCCGCTCCGCGCATGAAGAGGCGGCGGTTTACGTAAACCTTCTTGTCCGTAATCTCGCTGGATTTAATGTCGCTCGGCTTCTTGATGACCATAATGCTTTGATCTTATCAATATTGAATTTGATGCCCGACCCCCGTTAAATAATACGCGCGCGAGTCCCGTTTTAGATTTTGGTGAAAAGCGGGCGGCGAAAATAATAGGAGTTTACCGGAAGCTGTTATAGTATCGCGCACGTTCGGGCATCCTACAAATTCGTTCAGAGCTTCAACACGGAAAACATGAACGCTCCTTTCGCGCCTTCTGTAGATGAACGGAAAGAGTCTGAAGCGCAACGCAAGGCGAGTCGTCGCGCTGTGCGCATCAAATGGGCCATCGTCCTCGGCTCAGGTTTAGGTGTCGCGCTGATTCCTGTCCCACAGGGAATCACGCCTGAGTCGTGGCGTCTCTTAGCAATCTTTGTGGCGACAATCGTCGGCTCGATTGTACGGCCTGTGCCGGGCGGCGCGATGGTCCTGTTGGGTGTGTCCGCGCTGGCGATTACGAGGACGATGACGATTGAGCAGGCTCTCGCAGGCTACGGCGACCCGATTGTGTGGCTGGTGCTGGCAGCTTTCTTCATCTCGCGCGGGATGATTAAGACGGGCTTGGGCCGCCGCATCGCTTTTCTCTTCATCCGCGCGATTGGTCATCGCTCGCTCGGACTCGGTTACGCACTCATCTCGACTGATATGTTGCTCGCTTCAGTCATTCCTTCAAACGGAGCGCGCGCTGGCGGCATCATCTTTCCCATCGCCAAGAGTCTTTCGGAAGCTTACGATTCGGAACCCGGCCCGACGGCTGGTCGTTTGGGCGCGTTTCTAATGACGCTCGTTTATCAGTGCGACGTGATCATCTGCGCGATGTTTTTGACAGGACAGGCATCGAACGCGCTCATCGCGAAGTTTGCGCAGAACGTGACGCAGATTGAGTTGAGCTACACGCGTTGGATTCTTGGCGCAATCGTGCCGGGCATAGTTTCACTGCTGGTCGTGCCGCTGCTTCTCTACAAAATTTTCCCGCCGGAGATTAAGCACACGCCGCGCGCTGCGGAGTTTGCAAAGGAAGAGTTGAAACTGATGGGGCCGGTGACGCGCGGCGAGTGGTTGATGCTCTGTGTCTTTGCGATGGTCGCAGGGTTGTGGATGACAACGGGGCTGCACGGAATTGATTATGCGGTGGTCGCGCTTCTGGGCATCTGCGTGTTGCTGCTTTCAGGCGTGCTGGATTGGAGCGATGTGCTGGCGGAGCATGGGGCGTGGGATGTGTTTGTCTGGTACGGCGGGCTGGTGCGCATGGCGGGAGCTTTAGGCGAAACGGGAATCACGAAAAGATTCGCTGAGACGGCTGCAAGTTTTACAAGCGGGTGGACGTGGTACATCGCGCTCGGCTCGCTCCTGCTCGTCTATTTTTACGCACACTACGCTTTCGCCAGCATCACCGCACACGCGACCGCGATGTACACGCCGTTCCTCGTCGTCATCCTCGCGGCAGGCGCACCGCCTTTTTTAGCCGTGCTTGCGCTCTCCTATTTCTCAAACTTGAGCGCCTCGCTCACGCACTACGGCACGACGCCCGCGCCCATCTATTTTGGCGCACGCTATGTCCGCCAGCGCACATGGTGGAAGTTCGGCCTCATCGTCTCCGTGCCGAACATCCTGATCTGGACCATCGTGGGTTTCGGTTGGTGGAAGCTGCTCGGCTGGTGGTAAAGGAAAAAGAGTGGTCCTGATGAAACTGATTTAGATTCAGTTCCGTCAGGACCACTCTTTTTTAACTACGAACAGAAATTCAGATTATCGCCCGCACTCGCTGTTGCTATGAGTGACGACTGTGCTGAACCTCTTCTGATACTCTGCCGAGGTGATAAACGAACAAACCATCCCGCGATAGTTCCCCACCTCTCTCGTGTCAAGCACGTTGACCCAGAAATCTAATCCTGCCTGATCCGGGTCTCTCCTCAAGTATGAGAAGTATTCCGTCAAGACAAACGCTCGATTGTACTCCTTCTGCCTGAACGCACTGCCTTCGATCACTCCTCTTAAGACTTGTGAACGAGTGCCTCC
>JBAWGU010000043.1:0-8943 GCA_049593215.1 Pyrinomonadaceae bacterium | reverse complement strand
AAGGCATCTTATAATTTCCTGGAGAGCCAATGCATAATGTTAAGAGCCAACTGCTGATTGTCAGTATTCGGGTAATTCATACCCATCGGTTTTTGCCCTTTTGCAGATAACTGCGCCGTGAGCATCGCGGCTTCTCCAAGAATAATTACCCGTCCTTTTTTGAGCTTCAGCGCAACACCTTGAGCGCGATTCGCGGCAGACATTTCTTTTCCGTCCGGCGGAATTACATCGAATGCCGTATCCGACAATTTAAGAAAAGCCAGACCGTCTTTCGGAATCGAAAGCGATTGTCCCGTAAAAGTGATGACGCGATTGATGCGCTCTGTCCCGTTACGCCCTTTGGTAACAGCGTGTTCAGCCAAAAGATTGTTCTCTCTCGTAAAGACGAGCTGACCGAACTCGCCGGGAACTGCCTTGTCGAAATTTGTTCGGTCGCCCGTGTAAGCCGTGCTCATTTCCACGCCGAAACGCATTGCTAAAACTTTCGCTGCCGCGCCGAACGGAGTATGGTCGGCGATAAGTAATAAACTTCCACCTGCTTGTACCCAATTAAGCACGGCATCACATTCATCATCGGTAAAGGCAGACAAACCGCGCTCTTCTCCGAGCGCATTAGCGATTACTAAAATGTCATATCCCTTGAGTAAAGCCTTAGAGAGTTTTTCCTTATTGGAGGTTATCTGATACCCATCGGCGGCAATGAGTTGGGCGAACGGTTTATAGCGTCCTCCGGCAGTATGAAAATTATAATGCGCCTCGTCGAATAAAACCTTTGGATATTTCTTTGTGAATGTCGGGTGTGTGACCTTAGGCTGAAAGTTCGGGTCGGCTACTTGTTGACCAAAGGTTAAGTTGGACAGACAAATGGTTATTGCCGTAAAAGTTAAAACTGCGGTCAGGCGTAAAACAAAATTCTTCATTCAGTTCTCATCTCCATCTCAAAAATCAAGTTCAGTTGAAGACGCTTACGGCATATCCACGATTTAGTTCCTTCCAGTTATGAAAAGGGAAAGAAGCACAACTCAGTAGTTCATGAGTTTGGCCGCAATGAAGATTGTGAGTGCAGCCGCGCTCTCTCTAAATTGTCACGGCTGTAAGCGGCATTCGATTCTTGTGAAGGAGTCGAGCGAGAAGACTTCTTAACTGGTCAAAGTTGTCAGGGTGTGTGACATATAAATTTTGACCGAAGGCGACCTCCTCACCTTCTGCGACCTCTTCAGTGCAAAAGATCACCACGGGCACATAGTTCCCCAACCCTGCGCGCTCGCGTATCTGGCGCGCGGTTGCAATAACATCATGCGGCGTCCCGCCCAGACTCACCAGAATCAGGTCCGGGCGCTTTCGCCGTGCGCTCTCAACTGCGGCTCGTTCATCTCTGGCTGCTTCCACACGGTAGCCGTCTGCTTGCAGCAACTTCTCTATGCCGTCGCGTGTTTCCTCAATGTCCTCCACGACGAGGATGGTCAGCCTCACATCATTTTCTTGATTCATAAACTACTACTTTTCATGCTGCTAGGAGGCTCAACCATACCTATCTGTTTGATTGCCTTTGCCAGTCTGAGAGATTGAAGCGTGCGAATGCCCCACCAGTTGAGGTCTATTTCGTACCAGGCGAGGCCATGACGCGCAGAGGTCGGATGCGCATGATGATTGTTGTGCCAGCCCTCGCCAAAGGTGAGCAGCGCAACCCACCAGTTGTTGGTCGAATCATCCTGCGTCTTGAACCGACGCCTGCCCCACATATGCGTTGCAGAGTTAACCAGCCATGTCGCGTGCAGATTAAAGGTGACACGGAAGAAGACGGCCCACATCAGATACGGCCAGCCGCCAAAGCCGAGCAGCGCCAGACCAAGAACGACTAGCGGAACCCAGTACAAACGGTTAAGCCAGACGTGAAATCTATCTTTCATCATGTCGGGAGCATAGCGAGCCATAACAGTCTTGTCGTACTGTTGTGCCGTGCCCGTTAAAATCCATCCCATGTGCGCCCACCAGCCGCCATCGCGCGGCGTATGCGGGTCACCTTCTCGATCTGTATGCGCGTGATGGATGCGATGTGTCACGACCCACTGGATCGGCCCGCCTTCGAGCGCAAGCGTCCCGCAGACGGCCATAAAATACTCGACTAACTTTGGCGTTTTGTAGCCGCGATGAGTCAAGAGTCTGTGAAAGCCCATCCCGACACCAAAACTCGCGGAAATCCACCACAGCAAGAGAGTGGCTAAGAGCGCCTGCCACTTAAACATAAAAAGCGCCGCCACCGCGCCAATATGGAAGAGCGCCATGAACACGGCGGTATTCCAGTTAATACGCTTCGCTTGTTCCTTAATCATTGCCTCGTTTTGCATCCCAACTCCTTGATTCTCTTTATAAAGTTCACCTGAGCTATCCACAGACTCGACACAGATGTTGAAAGACGAACTGCTCGAAGAACAGCAAAGCTAGATATACCACTTGAAAGAGCAGCCGTCCGTGCGCCAGCACACATATACGAAGAGGTGCAGTCAATTCAAATCATATGTGGCGTAACGCACAGACGGCTAACCTTATCCAGCCTATTCTTTAGAGGAAAAGGAGAGCTTACAATGAACAACCTAAAACTTAATGAGCGCCAGGTCGGAAAAGTGACCATTCTGGACGTAGATGGCAATCTCAGACTGGGCGAAGGAAGCGCCGCGATACAAAAGGTCATTCGCCGCCTGTCGGAAGAAGGACAAAAGCAGATTCTTTTGAATCTGGCGCATGTTGCCTATATTGATTCGAGCGGCTTGGGCGAGCTGATTGCAGGCCACGTTGCTCTGAGCAAGAGTGGCGGGCAGATCAAGCTCCTTCATCTGACACAAAGAGTTCGTGAGCTGATGACGATCACAAAGCTCCTGACTGTTTTCGATGTTTACGAAAATGAGTCGGAAGCCCTCGCCAGCTTCAAGATTCCTGTTTCAGACCTTGAGCCTCAACCTGTCCTTGCTCAAGCCGTCAGTTCTTGAAGCGGGCAGCCTTGCCGAATCCGAGATGCGAGGCCGTCGGATGACAAGGGTTCTGTGGAAGGACAGCAAGATAAGAAGATACGCCTATGAACAGTCTGTATGCTATGCAACGCGCCAACGGTGATTGGTTCACGATTAAAGATGATGGGCGTTTGCGTGTGCCGGTTTTTCACACCATCGGCGACGCGATGCAGGCCCGCGCGCGTAACCTGGGGATGCTGCTCTTTAAGCCTGTCGCGCTCGATCAGCGTGCGCTAGGCGAACTTGCAGAGATAGGTGAGAGTGCTACGGACTTCTTGCTGGTGACAGACCCTTCAGCCAATTTTAAGCTCGGACGCCCTCTTAAGCACGAGCAGCTTGTCCTGCTCGTGCTTGACCTAGCCAAACAACAGGCTGCGCCGCAGAGTGATACTGGCTCTGACCTCTCCAGTCTTCATTCACGTCCCCGAAATGCCGGTAGCACAACTGAGACTTGGGAGGATGAAGGAGACAAGTCTTCAAGTAAGGATTTGAAACTATGACACTAACTCTAGTCATTGCTGCGCTAATTATTTTGGTCATTGCTTTATTGCTGATAGTTATTCGACATTTCAGGAAGACGCGATCTGAAGCGCCAAAGGCTCGCCTTGAGCCTCCGCGCGCTTTGACGAGCAACAACCCGGCTGCCATCTCGCCGACGCCGCAATCCTTTGACACCCTGCATTGGGCGCAAGCGAACGGATGGCTCTTGGCGGGTCAAGCCGATGACAGAAGACCTGTGAACGGGAGTATCGCTATGAGCACCGGATCAGCGTCGGCTCGTCGCTCAGTCGCGCGCCGGACTCATCAAGTGAATCATAAGGAATGGTCAAAGCAGAGACACGATTAAGACTCGACGGATAATTTATATGAACATCAATAGCCAGATAGAGAAGCCTTTTACTTTTAGATTCATAGATGAAGAAGCGAAGGTTCTTTTAGAGTTGTCGAACGCGACAGACCATACGCTCAAGTCTGTCGAGATTCTGACTGTCTTTCTGAAAGATGAAGAAACGCCGGGTGGCGGCCCTTCACAAGCTCATATCAGATTTGAGGCGGTACAGCACATCCAAGCAAAAGAGAAAGTTATCTTGTCTCACAGAACGTGGATTAATGGTAAACCGGCAAACCCCGCTCAGGACCAGTTAGAACGGCTTAAAGTCATCGCAGGTGAAGTCAAACCCTACGTGCTGGATATTTCATGGCAGGATCGGGAAGGGAAATCACGCTATCAACGGATACCTGTCGGGCACTGATTAGCCGGTCACATGTTACATCCGAAATTAGAAGAGAAACTGCGCAGCGCCACACTCGCTCTTGACCGGGCGACAAGCGAAAACATCATCGAACTCTGCAAACAGTACCTCGCGCTGCTTGCAGCATACCGCGATGAGCTTTACAAACTTCCAGACACGCTTGAGCTTAATCTACGGTCAAGGTCTACGTCATCACCGGAAGAGCTTAACCGCATCAGGAAAGCAGTTCGCGCAGCGATAGAGCGAACCACACATGAGCGCAACCGGGCCGAAGCGCTCCTCCTTTCGTTTACTACGATCAGCGGCTACGGGGCTGTAGAGACATTTAACAGTCAAAAATATAAGGGCCGTGACGATTGGCAGTTGAGCGCAAGCGGGGTCAGCGCAAGCGACGGCGCTGGCACTCAGAGAATGACGATGCAAGAGGCCGTCGAAGCCGCAAGCCTGCTACGGCGCGAGCAGCACGTAGCCACAAGCGCAGCTACAGCAGGCGCGCAGCCTTTTTTCAACTCGCCGGATATTTCCGGTCCCCGGCCACAGCCCTGAAGGAAAGTGCATGATGATAGTTTGTGAATTCTGTATCCGATATAGGCCGGATGGTAAATGTGAGCTTGGCCTTAAGATACCCAAAGCGATGGGTTGCCGCGAGTTTGAGCCGGGCATAGAAAAATTCTGCTCCAACCCTAAAGATTTCGTCAGCTCCCGGCAGATTACAGAGATGGCTACACATTTCGGCATTAAAGGAATGGAGCTAAAGAAGATCAAGCTGATGACCGCGAGAGAAGAAGCTAATCGGTCCTAGTGCTACAAGTAAGATTAAGCCACTTGAGCGCAACAAAAGTTCGGAACTTTATTGTCGCTAAACATAAGCCGCCCGCAATCAGTTAGAAGCTGAAAACTGGCGGCTGACTCTTTTTCTCTTGAAGCGGCATAAAAGCCTTTGGTGTGTTAAAATTCTTTCATGCTGCTCGAATCGCTTGAAGTACATAATTTCAGGAATTTGAGCGGCAGCATCTCCTGGGGCAGCGGCCTCAACATCATCTACGGCGACAACGGGCAGGGCAAGACCAACTGGCTCGAAGCCATCTACCTTCTCGCTACAACCAAATCTTTCCGCACACAACGCTTGCAAGAGGCCATCAGCTTTGGCGAAGACCTTGCTGTCGTGCGTGGCCTCGTAGCTCAAAGCGAAGATGTGCATAGAGAGCTACAGGTCGCTCTTCAAGGCAACACAAAATCAATCTCCGTGAATGGCAAGCGCGAAGCTGTCACGCGCTATCTGGGCCAACTTCACGCCGTCGCTTTCACCGCAGACGAACTCAACATCGTGCGCGGAATGCCGGAGGCGCGGCGCAAGTTTCTTGATCGCGGCGTAGTCTCTCTGCATCCCTCCTACGTTCAGACCCTAGCGGATTACAACCGCGTCATCAAACAGAAAAACCGCCTGCTGCAAGATGCCGCCGAATCTGAAATGAGCATCGAGCAGATGGCGGAAATCATAGCTCCATGGAATGAGCAACTCGTTCACCTGAGCGCAGAGATTCACCGCGCTCGAATGGATTATATCGGGCGTCTCAACGACGTTCTTGAGCGTCGCCTTTTTGATCGTGAAGACATCACGATTCGATATGTCTCGTCGCTCGAAGGCAAGGGCGATTTGAGCGATTATGAATCTCTTATTGCCGCACGTTTAGAGCTTCGCTTACAGGCTGAAATATCGTCCGGTTACTCACTGATTGGCCCTCATCGTGACGATCTTGAAATCCTGTTCGACGGGCGGGACATGAGGACTTACGGAAGCTCCGGTCAACAGCGTAGCGCATTGATAATACTTGACTTAGCGGCAATTTCCGTGTATTATTCATGGCACAATGAGTATCCACTTTTCCTCATAGATGATGTGGATGCAGAGCTTGATCGGAAGCGCATAAGTTTCTTGTTGGAGTACCTTGAAGGGCGCACCCAAACCTTCATCACGACCTCCAAAGAGAGCCTCGTCGAGCAGTTTGTTTCGCGCGCAAATGTTTATGAGATTAGCGGCGGAACAGTTAAAAGAAACGGTCCGGAAAAAGAGTTGATTTCGACAGCCGCGAAGGGCATGGAAAGCATCTAAGAAATAAAGGTTGGCAGACGCTTTTTTTATAGCGTTCGATTCCGTTCAGGCAAAGAAGAAAATTTTATGAGTAGCACATTTGAAGAGGAGAGCAGTTTGGCTACAGCAACATCAAATTTACCGAATAAGAAGAAACCTATGGCCTACGATTCGAGTTCGATTACAGTGCTCGAAGGCCGCGATGCGGTACGCAAACGTCCCGCAATGTATATTGGCTCGACCGGCGATCTCGGCCTCCATCATCTGGTCTATGAAGTCGTGGACAATTCCATTGACGAAGCTCTGGCGGGCTACTGCGATACGGTTGAAGTCGCAATCCATTTAGATAATTCGATCACCGTTATTGATAACGGGCGCGGCATTCCCGTTGACTATCACAAAGGCGAAAAGAAGAGCGCGGCGGAAGTTGTGATGACAAAGCTTCACGCTGGCGGCAAGTTTGATTCAAACGCTTACAAGGTCTCCGGCGGTCTGCACGGCGTCGGCGTCTCCTGCGTCAACTTTCTTTCCGAAACGCTTCGTCTTGAAATCTGGCGTGACGGCAAGACCTACGAGCAGGAGTACGAACGCGGCATCCCTGTCAACAAACTTGAGCAGACAGGGAAGACTCGCAAGCGTGGAACGAAAGTTACTTTCAAGCCTGATACGCAAATCTTCGATACGACCGAATTCAGCTTCGATAAACTCTCCGAGCGTTTGAGGGAAAAAGCCTTTCTCAACAAAGGCATTCGCATCACGATCAAAGACGAGCGTGAGGAAACGGAGCGTTCGCACGAGTTTTATTACAAAGGCGGCATCGCAGAGTTCGTTAAGCATCTCAACAAGAACAAGGGCACGCTGCACGACAAGCCTCTGTACTTGGAGAAAGTCGGCGATAGCCTTTCCATAGAGGTCGCACTTCAATACAACGACGGTTATGATGAGAAAGTCTATTCCTTCGCCAATAACATCAACACAGTTGACGGAGGCACGCACCTCTCAGGTTTTCGCTCGGCCTTCACACGCACAATCAATGCCTACGCGCAGTCTTCAGGGATAGCAAAGAATTTCAAAGGCTCGCTCACAGGCGACGACGTGCGCGAAGGTTTGGTAGCTGTCATTTCCGTCAAACTGCCACAGCCTCAGTTTGAGGGTCAGACCAAAGGCAAGCTCAACTCGGATGTGAAAGGCGCAGTCGAATCTTTCTTGAACGAGCGTCTGACAGAGTATTTCGAGCAGAACCCGACTGTTGCCAGAAAGATTGTCGGCAAAGCTGTTGACGCCGCACGCGCGAGAGAGGCTGCACGCAAGGCGCGCGAGATTGTACGCAAAGGCGCTATCGGCTCGACCATGCTGCCGGGCAAGCTTGCGGATTGCCAGGAGCGCGACCCGACACTCTGCGAAATTTACATCGTGGAGGGTGATTCGGCAGGCGGTTCGGCCAAGCAGGGGCGTGATCGCAAGAATCAGGCGATTCTCCCGTTAAAAGGTAAAATCTTGAACGTCGAGAAAGCCCGCTTTGACAAGATGCTCGGCCACGGTGAGATTAAAACTCTCATAACTGCACTAGGCACAGGGATTGGCAAGGACGATTTCGATGTCAGCAGGCTCCGTTATCACAAGATTATTCTGATGACGGACGCCGACGTTGACGGCTCGCACATACGCACTTTGCTTCTCACTTTCTTCTACAGGCAGATGCCGGAGCTTGTCGAGCATGGACATGTCTATATTGCTCAACCACCGTTGTTCAAAGTGAAACGCGGTAAGAAGGAAGAGTACATCAAGGACGAAAGGTCTATGGTGCGCTACATGATGCGGCAGGCTACGAGCGACATGAAGGTGAAGACTGCCGGATCAAAGATTGCGACTGAAGGGCGCGATTTGGCGAAAATCCTTGAGCAGATGGTGGAGTTTGACCGTTATTTCGAGAAGACCGCACGGCGTCTGGGTGGTGACAGTCGTATGCTCAGGGTCTTGCTTGAATCGCTCGGCGGGAAAGAGGGCATCTTGCGTGAGGAAGGGCTGACGCTTCGCGGAGTCTTTGGAAACGAAGATTACGTCGCACGCATAGAGGGCGCGCTGGCCGGCGAGCGTTACAAGACAGACTTGACGGAAGATGTAGAGCACTCGATGTGGGAGATTGAGACTATGACAGATTCGGGCGTCTCTGTCTTGATTGACTGGAATCTGGCGAGCTACGTTGAGTTTCAGAAGGCCGTTGAGCTTTATACGGCTCTCGAAGATCGTCTGGCTCCTCCGTTTGTGGTAGGCGAGAACGGTTCGAGCGAGCAGATAAAGACGCGCGAAGAATTGCTTGAGCGCGTGCTTGCTGCGGCCAAAAAGGACTTGACGATTCAACGCTACAAGGGCTTGGGCGAGATGAACCCGGAGCAGCTCTGGGAGACCACGATGAATCCTGAGAAGCGCACGCTCTTGCAGGTGAAGATTGATGATGCCGTCGAGACGGATCAAATCTTCACTGTCTTGATGGGTGATGCGGTTGAGCCGCGTCGTAAGTTCATCGAAGACAATGCGCTCGATGTCAAAAATCTGGATGTTTAAGAATCGGCTCACGCCGGTTCTATTC
>JBAWGU010000042.1:0-3010 GCA_049593215.1 Pyrinomonadaceae bacterium | reverse complement strand
CTACGGAAACGATGCGCATCCACACGCCCCTCAGAGCAGAGCATACGCATCACCAGCGACTCCTTAGACATCTCCAGCGAGAACACGCCCACCACAGCCTGCGCGTGAATCGCTGCGTTCTGCGCGAGCGTCAAGCACAAAGACGTGTTATGCACGCACACATCATTGGCAACAAAGTTATGAGTCTCAGGGATAGTTAAGTCGTAAACCTGTTTGCTGCCGACGTGTTCTATCGAAACAATCTCGTCCCAATAGATTTCACTCGTTGCAAGTTGACTGAGCGATTGACTCTCTAAAGCTCCTGCTAAAATTCGCAATCGCTCACGAGAGAGAGCGCGCTTGCCAGCATGAATATTGGTGTGGCCTTTGATGCCAGCCCTTCTCGCCAGCGCGGACCATAATTCACGGCCTTTGAGATGCGCAATCCGTTCCCAGATTTCTACCGGGACCAGATCGCGGTTGGTCTGATACCTTCTGCAATCAAGCGCGTCCACAATCTCGGAAATGGCCTGCTCTTTGCCGTGTATGCCAATCTCTTTGATAAAGGTCTGAATGGAGAGAGCGTCTGTAATATCCAGTTGCCACGCCGTTCTTCTCTCATCTTTGTACTTGACCGCTCGCTTCTTCAGAGAAGCAATGATGCCGAAGCGTAGAAGCAGGTGTTGAATCTGGCGTGCGAGGCGCTCGCTTGTGCTTGCATATCCTAATTGCGACTGTCCCGTGCTTAAACGCGCGGCCCAACCATCAGTCGCAAACAGGCGATTAAGAAAGAGCGCAATCAACTCTCTGCGAAGCGTGAACACTTCGGACGGAATAAATTTGGCGTTGCTCTTAAGGCCATGCACACCCCGTTGTCTTAGCCACAGCAGGAGCGCATTAAACTTAAGCCCTTTGATGCGGCGCACGCGCAGAGTGAAAGTTCTGTCTGCGCTATTCGCGGGAACAGCTTCAACGCCGCCAAACTGCGAGACGGCCTCTTCAAAATCATGCTGCAAAGCAGGTTTTCCAACTACAAATCTCGGAGAAGATTTTGTCAGGCAGCCATCGCCGATGAGATAAGCGAGCAGTTTAATTTCACACTCGCGCATCTCTCCTGCACCGAAAACATTGAGCACGCGCGGCACAGCCACTTTTGCGCCTACACGCAGGCGATGCAAAGGATGCCAGCCGTCAATCGTTAGAAACGGATGCGAGAGAGTTGTCTCAATCGCGCGGCCCAGACGGGTCGTCACACGATAGACGGGCTTGATTCCATCATCAACATAATCGCTCGGACGCGCCACTCTGAATTTGAAGCTACCGTCGAGCGTCAACAGTTCGGCTGAGCGTCTGCGGTAAAGCTCTTCGATGGTTATGACGCTTCCATCAGATAGAAGAATTTCGCTATCAAATGCCAGACATTTTCCCATTGACGGTCTGGCGGCAACAACAATTAAATCCGAAGGTTGAAGGCCGGAGGTCATGTGGTCGAATTCGTTGAAGCCTGTGGTGAGGCCCGTGAGCATGGCGGAGCGTCCGGCCATCTCCTGAACTTTTTCGAGCAGAGAATCTGCGACGGGTTTGACGTGCGCGAAGCCCTGACGTGTGCGCTCATCTGCGAGCGCAAAGATCATTTGCTCTGCGTGGTCGAGGATGATTTCAGGGTCATCCTCTTCTTCCAGAGCCTCGCTGGTAATCTTGTTCGTCGCCTTGATGAGCTGGCGCAGCATGGATTTGCCGCGCACGAGCTTGGCGTAGTGCGCGATGTTGGCGAAGTGCGGCAGACCGTAGGTGAGGTTTGTGATGAAGGTGATGCCGCCGACCTGTTCGAGCGCGCCGTCACGTTTGAGTTCTTCGCCGATGAGGATTGGATTGATTTCAGAGCCGCGCTCGAAGAGTGCGATCATGCCCAGAAAGACGCGGCGGTGCGAAGGGACGTAGAAATCTTCCGGCCTGAGAAGCTCTATCGCCTGCGAGACGAGGCCGTTGTCTAAAAGGATTGCGCCGAGGATGGCGCGCTCGCTCTCCGCAGAATTCGGAAGTGGCCGTTCGAGGAGTTGATCGCGTGTCGTGCCGTCAACGAAGGTTGCCATCGGGAGACCGTAAGATAAAGAAGACCGACTAAATTTTAAGAAGTATAAAATCCACGCAGAGACGAAACGGCTGTAAGTCGCGCTCGGCCACTTTAATAAAAATGACGCTCGCGCCTTACAGCCGCGAATATACTACATGCAAAAGCGTTTGAGAAGTAAACCTTGTGGAGCGTCCTCGCACGCCCTGATTTATTAGCTTGTAGCAGCTTCCGTCTCTTCGCCCGCGCTCTCTTCGGTCGCTTCCGAAGTTGATGAAGGCTCTGCTGTCTCGACTTCTTCTGCGGTTGCTGCGGGAGCCGTTGCGCCGCCTTCTGCGCTGACGGTGACGGGGATGTCCACAGTCACTTCACGATGCAAACGCAACGGTACAGTGAAGTCGCCCGTCTCTTTAATTGGCTCGCGCAGAGTGATGCGGCGACGGTCAACTTCGTAGCCGCGCTCTTTCAAAGCTTCCGCAATATCCATCGAAGTCACGGAGCCGTAAAGGATGCCGTGTTCGCCGACCTTGCGCTCGAAGTTGAGTGTGAGTTTGCGAAGTTGATCCGCCTGGCCTTCGGCAGCCCCGCGTTCTTTAGCTTCCTTCTTGAGCAGCGCGGCGCGTTCCTGTTCAATCTGCTTGACGTTGCTCGCTGTGGCTTGCACGGCGAGTTTGCGCGGCAGCAGATAGTTGCGTGCATAACCTGCTTTGACTCTGACAATCTCGCCGCGCGCTCCCAGATCATCTACGTCTTCGCGCAGGAGGACATTTGTGTGTGCCATTTTTCTCTCTTCCTCCTTCTCTAGTCTGTGGCGTAGGGAAGCAGCGCGATGTTGCGTGCGCGCTTGATGGCTTCCGAAAGCATACGCTGGTGCGTGGCGCAAGAGCCTGAGATGCGGCGTGGCAAAATCTTGCCGCGCTCAGGAATGTAGTTCTGCAAGAGTTTCACATCCTTGAAATC
>JBAWGU010000041.1:0-3035 GCA_049593215.1 Pyrinomonadaceae bacterium | reverse complement strand
TGTCCGTAGTCCGTAGTCCGTTGTTTATGATTGCGCTGCAAGTTGAGCGAATCACCTAACGAACTCAACGCAACGATCACAAACAACGGACTACGGACTACGGACTACGGACAGGTTTTTCATTTCGCTTCGGCCATTGCCGCGACGTAGCAGCCGAGCGCTGTAGTTGCGAGCGGTTCTTTGGCGACGCGAATTTCTGAAATCTGAATCGGCAAGTTGCTGGCCTTGAACATTGACTCAAACTTTTGCAGGAAGCCGGGGGGCTTGGCCGTGCCGCCTGAGATGACAATCGGGAGCGGACGGTCGAGCGTCGGCAGGTGGCGCGAGCCTTCAAGCTCGTCGCGCAGTTTCATCATCAGGGTTTGTAGCACGTCTTCATAGTAGATGTGCATGGCGCTCGTAATCTCGTCGCGGGGCGGACGCGAAAGGTCGAGCGTGTCCTCTTTGAGGAGGCGCACGCGTGTCGAAGTTTCGTTAAGCACGCTCGCGACGCTCTCGTCTATGTAGTCGCCGCCTTTCGGGATGCTGAAGGAGATCATCGGCATGGACATGAAAGAGACGCAGACGTTGCACATGCCGCCGCCGCAACTGATGCCGATGCCCGTGAAATTCTCGTCCTGCAACTCTGCGAAGACGACGGCTAAGCCTTCGTTGATGCCTTTGGCTGTGTAGCCGAACGACTGAAGTATGTTTTTCAGAATCGCTTCGTGATAGACGAGGTTGGCCTGCGCGCCTTCGCCTTTGCCGGGAACGCTGAAGCAGATCACTTCGTTTTTGCGTGCGCGCGGCAAAAGGCGTTGGAAAATCTGCTTGATGATGTGCTGGCCCATCTTCTCATGCGAGTTGAGGACGCCGTGCTGCATCGGGCGGCGCGCAATCGTGTTGAGAAAGCTGGCGAAGAAATCAGAATCGTTGCCGTAAACATAGAGGTCGTCGCCGTTGCGGTCAAAGATCATGTTGCGCTGCTTCAAAACGCTCTCAGACATCTTCGAGTAGGGAACTGCGACGAAGGCGTTGAGCTGCGATTGCGTGTTCTGCGCCGAAGGGCCTTCGGCGAGCACGATGCGGCTCGTGCCGACATCAAGGCCCATCGCGCCCGTTCTGTTAAATGTGCTGTCTGAGGTTGAACTTCCAGAAGGCTGGTTTTTCTCGTCCATCTTCACTCCGCTTCTAAGTTTTCGGGATGATAACTACATCAATCCCACGTTTTAATAGAACTTTTGAACTGCCGGGAGCGCAGGCGTCCCGCCTGCAAAGCGAGCGCAAGCTCGCTTATTCAAGATTAGTGTTCACTCAATCCTGAAACTATTGCTTCCCTTGTTCGCGCCTGCGCGGCGCTCATGGCAGGCAAGATGCCTGCGCTCCCGGCTTATTTCGGGTTGCCGCTTGAATCTGCCTGACGACGCGCGAGCGATTCGGACGTGTCGCTTTCACTCTCGTCCGTTCCTGCCGCAGAAGCGATACGCAGACGACGCTCCTGGTCCATCTGTTGAAAGTATCGCTCACGCTCGCGGCGTCGCATCTCTTCGGGCTTGAGGTGCGCTGCGTCAGCGCGCTGCTTAAATTCCGCTTCGGCCACTGCCACGCCGGGCCAACGTCTATCTTCCTGATCCGCAGTAAAGCCAAATTCGCTGACGCTCGCGGGCGCAATCTTGTATTTGTCAGAGAGTCCCATCGCCTCGAACGGAAAGCCGCGCACCCAGTCGTGATGATAGCTGATAATCATGTTGCCGGGATTCACAGAGACGAGACCGTGCGTAACGCAGTCAGTATCATCTATCTGGTAGCGGCTGCGCAAGACAGCCGTGAGCGTGCGGCCTGAAATCAACTGCGCTTCCGTCAGTCGCTCATCTGCGCCAGCCTCCGTCTGCGTCTCGAAACAGACGCCCAGAAAACTCTCGTTCAAACCGATGTAGATGTTCTGCGCATCTCCCCAGATTGAATGGCCCGCGTGATTAGCGGCTTGGTCGTCGCGCACGATGCGATAGATTTGTCCGAAGCGATCAATCACATAATTGTAAAGCTTGCCGCGCTTAACATGCTCAAGCAAATCCTGCGTCCGTCTCTCTATAGTGCTGCTGTTGTCGGCAGTGAAGGCGTCCAGATCGCTCTCGGAAGTGTGATAGAGAATGCCTGCGGGTTCCTTGTGAATGGTCTCGTCCGCGCTATCTGCGCCGCGCCGTCTGATGAGATAGCCGCGCTCGTGATTGTCTGTTTCGTAATCCGTGATGATGCGCCCGCCGTTGCTGTAGCGTTCGTAGTTGTCTTTGCGCTCGACGAGCCAGACTTTCTCAGGCTTATAGTCCGGAAGATATTTGTCAGGCGTCGTGGCGTAAGCAGGGTCGTGAGCGTTTGAGTTTGCGTTTGCCTGTTTGACCTGCGGAGTTTGATTGCGCTGGGCCAGATAGGTGCGCGTGCGTTGCGCCGACCAGACCGCGACGGAGAAGAAGCCGAAGACGGCGGCGACGGCCAGCATCGCGCTCAAGCCGTAATAAGCTTTGCGCCATTCGTAGAGATGGAAGAAGAGGCGCGCGGAGTAGGGAGCGTTTGTGGGCCACCACAGGCGACGGCGTTTCTTGGAAGCGTTCGGTAAAAGTTTTTTTAGCTCCTCGATGATGAGGGCGTGAAAGCGCAGGTCCAGCAGCCAGTAGTAGAAGCGCGTCTCTTCAAGAGCGGGATAGCGTTTGATGAGGGGCAGAAGACGCTCGTTGCTGGTGGCCTGTCTGCGGAGCGTGTTGTTAAGGAAGCGCAGTCGCACCTCCGGGCGATCAAAGAAGTGCGCGTATTGCTCGACAATTCCGGTGTAGAGCCGAGTTGTCTCCGCAGCCGTTCTCTTGCTCATGGGGGGAACTATCTCTTCCAAAACTATTGCCTGATTCTTTTAATGCTGAATGCGCTCTTGGATAAATACTATCGCCCGTTCGGGCTAATGACAATGAACGCGCCGACGACGCCGCGCGAGCGCAGGCCGTTGGCGTAGCGCGTGGCCTCTTCCGCGTTGGCGAAGTTTCCTGCCTGCACTCGATACCACGTTC
>JBAWGU010000040.1:0-5844 GCA_049593215.1 Pyrinomonadaceae bacterium | reverse complement strand
TCTGCAAAGAGTGGATTGCGTCCGAGACTTCCTCTGTACAAGCCATAGACGAATGAGCCTGTCTGCTGGAACTCCGCCTCCATGAAGAAGGCGGCACTGATGTCTATCCGCCGAGAGTTGATGCAAGAGGTATCTGCACCACACTGGCTGAATTGCTCAGTCCAGTAGCCGAGTCCTCCCATGTCAGGTTCACGCGAGAGGAAATCGAGATACTGCTGGCGGACGAAGAAGAGGTCTGTATCGAGCGGATTGGCGACCGATTGCGTCTCCTCTGCCGCAAACCCTGCATCTGTCTTATCCGCGTTGAGAGTGAAGGAGCGTTCTGCGGGGCTGAAGCTGTAATTAGCCCTCGTTGGCGTCACCGTGTAGAAGTCGCCCGAAGGGAGACTATCAAAACTGTAATGGCCGTTGCTGTCTGTGATCGTGCGCGCCGAAGCCGAGCCTTTCAAATCCAGCGCGACGCCTGCAAGCGGCTGCCCGTCCGGCGTGTTGATTGTGCCACTGATATTAGCTGGCGCTGATGTCGGGAACGCTGCCGGTTGCGGGACGATGGTCAAGGCCCAACCGTTTGCAACCTGTCCAAGACCATCACCAAAGGTGTCGTCCATGATGTAGAGACTCCAGACACCGTTGGGGTTAAGGGTTATAGCGCCAAAAGTACCGTTGAGGGTGTTGGCTCCTGCCGGTGCAGCCGCAGCAGCATCACATCCACCCAGACCTGAACAAGGAGGCGGCGGAGTGCCCGCAGCGCTGAAGTTGTCGCCTGTGCCAGAATCAGTGGGCTTGAAATGGCACGCCGTTGCTGTTTCGACGGTAGCAGCAGTGCAGGTTGCAGCAGCCGGAAGCGCAGCGCCAACCGGCAGGAGCGCCGGAGACGCATCGTTAATAATCAAAAATGGACCTGGAGTGACAGCATCGCAATTTCCACCCACGTTGCCGCAATTGGAGGTAGTGCCGCCGACATCCGACCAGAAAACTAACCTCGGACTACCTACACCCGGCCCGACCAGCATCATATCCACATCCTCAGGGAAGTGATGCCGGAAGTTAAATATTTTCACAGTGAATTTATAAGCTGGCGCGGCAATCCCGGGAAACGGGAGGCCCGCGACTGTAATCTGTGAGGGATAAGGAGTGGCGGCAGCGTTCGGGTTGGCATCGTTGATTGCAATTGCAGCCGCATTTGTGAACGTCGCGCCTGAGAGCGGCGAGACAGGCGGCACCTTGCCTCTGGAAGGTGTTTTGCCCTGCTGGCTATTCAGGATACTCTCTGTATGCAGCGGCCTGTTGACGACATCAACTTTATGCTGCCCCGTGATTTCTCGACCGTCGAAGGTCTTTGCCCCCAGAGACGCTACATGAGCGCCTTCGCTCAACTCCATTTTGTCAGACCAGACGGCAAAGCGCATATCGGAGATTCCGTCGCCGTTGAGGTCACTGATCTTCATCCTGAGCTTGCCGTTGCCCCTGCGCATGAGCGACGCGCCGGAGAGCTTGATCGAAGCAGGATCAATCTGGTTGACATCCAGTGACGGGCTGCCGTAAACCACTGCCGAAACGAACGGCACTGCCTTATTAACGACCTGCTCGGCTTGATTTGGATAAATTTCAATACTGGCATTCAATGGCTGGCTTCTGTCCCGTGCATTAGCGACAGCCTGTGTGCGGCGGTATCCGACCACTGCAAGAATCAATGCAATTAGAAGTAACGACCCTGTAAGAGCCGTTTTGTGCGTAGTGATCTTAATCTTCAAAGAAGACATCTCTTTTCTCCCTCAATGTGGATGGAATGTTGCCGTCTGCTGTAAATTTACTTGAACCGCTCTGTGTCCTGAGTTTGTCCCGCACGTCAGAAGTTCAACCCGGTGTCCCTTGAAAAAGCCATTTTTCGTCAGGCTGGATCGGTAGAGTTTCAAGATAATCTAATGATGCGAGAGAGCAGCCCGTAAAATTTTAGCTGGCAAAAGAGTAGTACCAACTGTGCGGCTAGTCAATGATTATTTAGAGGGGGGCTATCTTCCCCCTGCTCTAAGCGTGCTCAACTCTTTCTCGTAGGGCGATAGCTCCGCCAGCCTCTCGATGATTTCAGGCAAGACCTCAAGCGTCTGTTCAATCTCCTGCTCAGTGTTGTAGCGTCCGAGCGAAAAGCGAATCGAGCCGCGCGCGCGCGTGTAAGGAACGTTCATCGCGCGCATGACGCCGGATGCTTCGTGCGTAGTCGAATTGCACGCCGAGCCTGTTGAGACGAGTATGCCTGCCTCGTCGAGGTGCGCCATGATGTTTTCGCCTTCGAGGTACTCGAAAGAGATGTTCGATGTGTTCGGCAGCCGTTTAGAGCGATCACGCGCGCCGTTCAAATGCGCGTTCGGGATGGTGTCAAGAACCGTATCCTCAAAATAATCTCTCAGGCGACGAACGAGAGCATGGCCTTCAAATTCCTGCGCGAGTTGGCAGGCTTTCCCTAACGCGACGATGTAGGGAACTGCCGAAGTGCCCGCGCGCCGTCCCTGTTCCTGCTTGCCGCCAATAATCATTGAGGGTAGCTCGACGCCGCGCCGTATGTACATGGCTCCGACACCCTGCGGCGCGTGCAGCTTGTGGCCTGAGAGCGCGAAGAGGTCAACCGCACACTCCTTCAAGTTAATCGGAATCTTGCCTGCGGCCTGCACGCCGTCAACGTGAAAGAGCGCGCCGGAATTTTCATGCACAATCCTGCCAACCTCTTCGATGGGAAAGAGCACACCCGTCTCGTTGTTCGCCAGCATCACGGAGACAACGGCAGTGTCCGCCCGCAGCGACGCGCGCAAAGCTTCCATGTCAATCGCGCCCTCTTCATCAACTTCGAGCCACGTTACCTCGTAACCTTTTCTCTCCAATCCCTCGCACAAAATCCTCACCGCCTCGTGCTCAACGCGCGTCGTCACGATATGACGTTTCTCAGAACTCATTTCGAGCGCGCCGCGGATGGCCCAGTTGTCCGATTCGGAGCCGCAGGAGGTGAAGACAATCTCGCTCGCCTCGCTTGCGCCCAAAAGCTGCGCCACCTGCTCGCGCGCCCTCTCGACCGCCTTCTTCATCTCGCGCCCGAACGTATGCGCCGAAGAAGGGTTGCCATAAAGCTCTTCAAGATATGGCCGCATCGCCTCGAAAACTTCCGGCGCGACCTGCGTCGTTGCGTTGTTGTCTAAATAGATCATGATGGTTGTGACAGGTAAATGGTGAATAGTAAATGGTAAATGGAAGAAAGAAACGTTCGTCCATTTACCATTTACTATTCACCATTCACCAGAGATGTTCTCCAGTAATCTTCCAGAATATCTTCAATCAAAGGATGGCACGAGCGGCAGCCGCCTCCGGCGTTGCAGGCTCTGGTGACTTCCGTAATCGTGCGCAAAGAGCGCGTGTGTATTTCGCGCTCAATTATTTTTTCCGAGACGCAGAAGCAGGTGCAGACGAGAGCCTCTTCGCCTGTCCATTCTTCCAGAGTCGTCAAGCGGTAATGCACTGCCGCATCATGCAGCGCGTCCTGACAGAGCGCGATGCAGTGCGCTTTGTGCAGCGGCACTTCGTCAAGCTGTGCGTTGATTTCATCTGTCGAGAGCCGCGCGGCCTCGCCAATCATTAAACCTTTGACGGTTTCTGTGAGGGCGGACGCGGCGGCGATGAGATAGCCGCAGCCGATGGCCTTGAACTTCGCGTCTGTAATCTTCTGCTCGCGCGCGTCAACTTTGAAAGTCAGCCGCACAATCGCGCCGCAGGTGAGCGAGCCTGTGTCGCCGACGGCTTCTGCGCCCTCAACTTCGCCGACGTTGCGGGGGCGCAGAAAATGCTCTCTGGTGCGGCCTGTGTAGATAGACATACGGAAGACGGCTTCGGACAAGCGAATAGCAAAGACGAGCCTAAGCTTTGCAACTACCGTTGTCAAAAGAGCATCTGAATAAACCCTGTAGATATGACAAACGACGCGGATTACGGCATAATAAATAGTTGACTTAAAGGTTGGCAAAAGCTACTAGAAATAGTTTGCGCGCAAATTTTTGAAGAGAGTTTAGAAGCGGAAATTTTATGTCCCCTGTAACAACGGAGAGCGTGCTCGACGCGCTCAGGCAGATTCAAGACCCTGACCTGCACAAAGATATTGTCACACTCGGCTTCATCAAGGATTTGAAGATTGAGGGCGGCAACGTGTCCTTCCGCATTGTGCTGACGACGCCCGCGTGCCCCGTCAAAGAGCAGATGGAAGGCGCGGCCAAAGAGCTTGTCGGCGCAATCGAGGGCGTTACTTCCGTTAAGGTCACGATGGATGCGGAAGTGCCGAAGGGTCGCGGGCTGGGCGAGAAAGTTTCCGTTCCGGGCGTGCGCAACATCATCGCCGTTTCGTCGGGCAAGGGCGGCGTCGGTAAATCAACTGTCGCTGTCAATCTTGCAGTGTCGCTTGCTCTTGACGGCGCGCGTGTCGGCTTGATGGATGCTGACGTGTACGGGCCGAACGTGCCGATGATGCTGGGGGTGGGAAAATCAAGGCCGGAGATTGAAGGCAACAAGCTGCTCCCTCTTGAAGCATACGGCGTGCGCCTGATGTCTATGGCGGTGCTTAAGCCGGGCGACGAGCCGATGATTGTGCGTGGACCAATCCTGCACGGGCTGGTCAAACAGTTTCTCTCGGATGTGAAGTGGGGCGAGCTTGATTATTTGATCGTTGACATGCCGCCGGGAACGGGCGATGTGCAGTTGAGTCTGGCGCAGCTTGTGCCCGTGCAGGGCGCAGTGCTTGTGACTACGCCGCAGGAGGTTGCGCTCGCGGACGTGCGGCGCGCTCTCAGGATGTTTGAGACTGTCGCCGTGCCTGTGCTTGGCGTAGTCGAGAATATGAGTTATTTTATCGCGCCTGACACAGGGGTGCGTTACAATATTTTTGGCGAGGGTGGCGGAGAGAAATTGGCCGAACAGTACGGCGTGCCATTCCTCGGTGCAGTGCCTTTGGGGATGGATGTGCGCGAGGGTGGAGACAACGGCGTGCCTGTCGTCATCAGCCGACCGGATTCGCCGGAGGCGCAAGCCTTCCACCGCGTCGCCGAAGAGGTGGCGAGGCAAGTCTCGATAGAGGCGATGAAACCTGAGCTTGTCGTTTTGGGCAAAGCTCGATAAGAACTGTCAGTTGTCCGTAGTCCGTTGTCAGTTGTTTTGAGTGTGAATCACAGTGAGTGCTTTATAATCATCAATTCAACCGGGCAATTAAGAACAACGGACAACTGACAACGGACTAATAACAATTTTTAAGGAGAAAAGAATGTCTGCAACAACTGCTCCGACAATGACGATGGAGATAACGGAAACAGCCGCCGAAGAGATCAAGAAGTTTATGGCGGATGAGGAAGGGTTGCCGGAGTCGGCGGGCTTGCGCGTGCGCGTGGTGCCGGGCGGCTGCTCCGGCTTTCAGTACAGCTTGAACATCGAAGAGGAATCGCGTCAGGGCGATTTCATACTCAACGAAAACGGCGTGCGTCTCTTCGTTGATATGTTCAGCGCGCAATACCTTAACGGCGTCAAGATTGATTACGTGACGAGCATGATGGGCGCGGGCTTCACGTTCACTAATCCGAACGCGACGGGCGGCTGCGGCTGCGGCTCTTCGTTCACAGCCTAAGCTTAGTAAGTTATAAAAGCTGATGGCGCGAGGCGCGTGGCAGCGTTTGCATGAGCGGTCTCTTGATGGCTTACGGCACTCGCTCTCGCGCTTCGCGCCATTTCTTTTTGCGCTGTCACTATAGCTGATTGCGATTGAATGTAGCCCCAAGTCAGAACCGCCTGCGGTAGCGGGCGGGTGATAGTTTGGATTGATTC
>JBAWGU010000039.1:0-5384 GCA_049593215.1 Pyrinomonadaceae bacterium | reverse complement strand
CTTTAAGAGACCTCTGCTGTCTCTTCTTCTGCCGCAGGCTCGACGAGCGATGCGCTGGTCACTCTGTCGCCGCCGTCGGTCTTAATCAAACGCACGCCGGAAGCCGAGCGTCCGGTCTTGCGTATGCTGTCGGCTTCGATGCGTATGAGCTTGCCCTGTTGAGTGATAATCATAATCTCCGATTCTTCATCAACAGGAAAGACTGCGACGACCTTGCCCGTCTTCTCCATCGTCTTCATGTTGATGACGCCTTTGCCGCCGCGCGATTGCAGGCGATAGGTTGTGATGAGCGTCTGCTTGCCGAAACCCTGTTCTGAGACGGAGAGCATCTTCTCCGTATCGTCTGCGGAGACGGCGCAGAGCGAGACGACGTAATCATCTTTGCGAAGATCAACGCCGCGCACGCCGCGCGTGGCGCGTCCCATCGGGCGCACGTCCTTTTCGTCAAAGCGAATGGCGAGGCCGTTGTGCGTGGCGATGAAGATGCGCTTCGTGCCGTCTGTCAAAACCACGTCGAGCAGCTCATCGCCTTCGTCAATGTTGATGGCGTTGATGCCGTTCGTGCGTATGTTCTGAAAATCCGCAAGCGCAGTCTTCTTGATCACGCCCTTGCGCGTGACGAGCACAACGTAGCGGCCCTCGGAAAACTCTTTGACGGGAACGACGCCCGCGAGTTTTCTGGACGAAGGAATGTTGATGAGGTTGACAACGGCCTTGCCGCGAGCAGAGGCCGCCGCGTCCGGCACCTCATGCACCTTGAGCTTGAAGACCTGCCCGTCGTCCGTGAAGATCATGATATAAGCGTGCGTTGAAGCGATGAACAGATGCTCAACGAAATCGCTGCCCTTGCCTGTCGAAGCGCCGAAGCGACCTTTGCCGCCGCGTCCCTGACGCTGGTAAGTCGTAATCGGCGTGCGCTTGATGTAGCCGCTATTCGTTACCGTAATCGCCACGTCTTCATCCGCGATTAAATCTTCAATCGAAAGCTCTACGCCTTCGTCAACAATCTCCGTGCGTCGCTTGTCGCCGAAATCTTTTCTGACCTCTTCGAGTTCTTTGACGATGACACGGCGCAGTGATTGCTCGTTGCGCAGAATCTCTTCGAGTTCGGCGATGAGGCGTATGATGCCTTCGTACTCGTCCACGATCTTCTGGCGTTCGAGCGCGGAGAGACGGCGCAGTTGGAGGTCCAGAATCGCCTGCGCCTGAAGGTCTGAAAACTGCAAGCGCGCCATCGTTTTCTGCAACTTGCCTAGATAGCCCGCGAGCGTCAGGTCATTCGGCACGCCTTTCCACTGCTTGACCTCGCTCATCGTCTTCATGTCGCCCGTGAGCCACTGCCGCGCCTCGTCAACTGAGCGCGCGTTGCGAATGAGCGTCACAATGTAGTCAAGCGCATCAATCGCTTTGGTCAAGCCTTCGAGGATGTGAGCGCGAGCTTTCGCTTTGCGTAGCTCATACTCCGTGCGGCGTCGCACGACCTCGCGGCGGAAATCAACGAAGGCTTCGAGCATCTGCTTCAAGTTCAGGACGCGCGGCTGCCCGTTGACGATTGCGAGGTTGATGACGCCGAAAGATGATTGCATCGGCGTCAGCTTGTAGAGCTTGTTCAAGACGACTTGCGGCACGGAGTCGCGTTTAAGCTCGACGACGATACGCATTCCGTCGCGGTCCGATTCGTCGCGCAGGTCAGCGATGCCGTCAAGCTTCTTCTCGTTGACAAGCTCCGCGATGCGTTCGATCAATCGCGCCTTGTTGACCTGAAAAGGAATCTCCGTGATGACGATGGCATCACGCTCCTGCGAGCCGCGCCCGATGCGGTCAATGCCTGCGCGAGCGCGCATCTGAATCACGCCGCGCCCGGTGGTGTAAGACCTCTTGAGTTCCTCGCCGCCGTAGATGAAGCCGCCCGTTGGAAAATCAGGGCCGGTGACTATCTTCATCAACTCTTTAATATCAATGTTCGGCTTGCGCAGGAGCGCGACGGTCGCATCAATGACTTCGGAGAGATTGTGCGGCGGAATCTTCGTCGCCATGCCGACGGCGATGCCGTCTGAGCCGTTGACCAGAAGATTCGGGATGCGTGTCGGCAGAACCGAAGGCTCACTCAAAGACTCGTCGTAGTTCGGTGTGAAATCAACAGTCTCTTTTTCAATGTCCGCGAGAATGTCTGTCGTGAAGCGCGCCATACGCACTTCCGTGTAGCGCATGGCCGCAGCCGCGTCGCCGTCCACAGAGCCGAAGTTTCCCTGACCGTCAACCAATGGGTAGCGCATTGAGAAATCCTGCGCGAGCCGCACGATGGTGTCATAGACTGCCGTGTCGCCGTGCGGGTGATATTTACCAATGCAGTTATGCACGGCGCAGCCTTGCACCATGAATTCATGTTCAGTGTTTTCAATCTGAATATCATAGGTCTCCGCCGATTCGCCCAGATCAACTACGGACTCAACAATGAGGACGCAATAATTGTCCATCAGCGTTCTGAGTCGTTCGGCGAGAGGCGAGCCGATGCGCTCAAGCTTTTGCAGGATTCCCCACGATTCGATCTGCCGAAAGGAGAGTGTCTTCTGTCGCAGGTCGTGCGAGTAGCGAATCTTCGCTCCGCTCGGATACTTGATTCCGGCGCGAAACTTCTTGCCGTTTCGGTCTTGATACCAACCCGCGCCTAAATGATGTTTCGACAACTCGGCGAAGATCGCTTCTCCGTTGATGCAATCTGTAGTCGTGTTGGCGACCTGACGATCCCAACGCGCCATCTTGACGGCGCACTCGCGTTTGCGGCCAATCCTGAGATGCGGCTCAAGCAGGCTGCAAAAACGAGAAGCGTTATCGCCCGTCAGCGTCAGCGTGTAGCGCGTGCGATAATTCGCGCCGTAGGAGCGATTGGCGAAATCTTCAGAGGCGCGATAGCAGTGAATGCCACTGTCAGCCAGCATCGCTTGAATCTGCGTGAGCAGCAAACCGGAAGTGGATGACAAGACGGCTTCCCTGCGTGATGCTTCGACCCGCAGAGAGCCGTCGCCGTCAACGAAGCCAGCAAGAAACGGGGCAAAGAGACGACGGTCAGAGAGAATCCAATCCGGCGTCTGTTTATGATCGCAGAGCTGTTCGCAAGCCTCATAAGCTTCAGGCAAGCCGCTGAAACGCACGCCATATTGCTTTTGGTGATGAGGCTTTTGCGGCGCACGTTCGCTCCAATGAGCATTAATAGACTGCTGCGTGCAGAACGCACTCAAGAATTCCAGAGGCTCTCTGTCAACCATTTGAATGCCGACGCGACGCGAACGGCCTCTGTCTGTCAGATAGCCTTCGGCAACCAGCAGCCCCGCGATATAAGCTGACGCGCCTCTTTGCTCATCTGGATGCCCTTCAGGTTCTCCCAATACGCGTGGGCTGGAGACCAGGACATGTTTGCCTTCGAGTTGATCCGCTCTCTCCCACCCAATGCTCAAGTCGCCGCGTAGAACGCGGAACAACTGGCCGTGCGTCACCTTCATCGTCACTCCGTTGGAGAGATTGACTTCGACAACCGGCGAAGGTGGGTTGTGAAAAGCTTCAACGATGCGACTCGTGTATCCGTTGGGTAGCAGCACGTTGTCGCCGACGTTTAACTGCTCAATCGGCGCGAGGCCGCTCTCCGTATGCACGAGCGCTCCTTTGACGAAGCAATCGCCAACGACGCGCGCGCTCTTCTTGTATGCTTTATTATAGGCGTTGCCGAGTTCGTGCATGGCCCAGAGGACGCGGCGATGCACGGGTTTCAATCCGTCGCGTACATCCGGCAACGCGCGTCCGATGATGACGGACATCGCGTAGTCCAGATACGAGCGGCGCATCTCATCTTCAATATTTATGTAATTACGTTCAGTAGGTGTTTCCATCAATAGAACCTTTCAAGTACAATTCATGCGTCGCTTCCGTGCTTCAACACGCACTGACCTGACCTCATGCCAATAAAGAGGAGCGACAGGCGAGACCGAAAAACTTTCCTAAGCGACGCTAAAAGGAATCTTAAATCGAGACTTAAATGGTACTCGTTAGACGCGCCGTGAAGCACGATTTGAAGTACAACATATTGTAGCCGATAAAGGCCGTTTTGACAAATCTGCCGATAGCAAGAAAAGCCAATAAAAACGGGGCTTTGAGCGCAGTTTTGAGGGCCTGAAACGGAGGTGTCCGGCGGCCCGGGATATGGCGTCGGACAAGGGCGTGCCGGAAAGCTTTCAAGGGGGTAAATGAGAGATGAAAAACAAAGAGGAATCGGAGCGCAAACGCGAGCGTGTGATGCTCACGCTGCCCGTGCGCGTCGTCTGCCGCGAGAGCCTGACGCAGGAGTGGACGGAGATGACGCGCCTCATTGACCTGACGCCGTTTGGCGCGCGCTTAGCCATCAAGCGCGAGATTGAATTTGGCCGCCTGCTGCATCTGACATTGCCTATGCCGCGCCAGATGCGCTGCTATGATTACACGGAAGATCAGTATCGCGTCTGGGTTCTGGTCAGAAACGTCAAGGCGGTGGTCGCGGGCGAAGGCAAGCCGCCGCGTTACGAAATAGGCGTAGCGTTTATAGGCAAGCGTCCGCCTGCGAGTTTTGAAACTGATCCGACGAAGCGTTACGATGTCGCGTCAACGGCGACGGAGAGCGGAGTGTGGAGCTTGCGCGAGATGCCAACGGGCGTGCCGAAGCGACAGAACGTTGACGACCCGCGACCCGAAACGCGCTACAGCATTCCCGTCGAAGTCATCGTTGAAACTCTTGACGAAGATGGAAAGGTCACTGCGAGCGAGCGCACGGTGACAGAGAATATCAGCCGCAGAGGCGCAGCCATCTTTACCTCGCTCAATGTCGAGCGCGGCAGTTTCGTCCGTTTGACCAGCTCGCAGTATCAACTCTCCGTCATCGCCTCAGTGCGCGGATCCCGCAAAGGCGCAGACACAATCACGCGCCTGCATCTTGAGTTCGTTGACAAGCGCTGGCCTTTAGAAGGAATAGAATAAAAACGTCCGTTGTCAGTTGTCAGTGGTCCGTTGTTTTGAGTCTTATTCACATCGAATATTTCATCTTTAGGACTCAATTCACCAATCACAAACAACGGACTACGGACAACTGACAACGGGCAGCTTTTAGTTATGAACATCTACATCCCACGCGAAGTTTTGCTGGTGGAGATTGAGCGACGTTGCACGGACGCGCGTTGCAAGGGGCGCACGCGCGTCGGGTTGACGAAGGAAGAGGCGCGCTCTTACCTCGGCTTCGAGTGTGAAAAGTGTAAACGCTTCTGCGATGACGCACTGACGGAAAGCGATGCGCCTGATTGGTGGGAAGAGTTGACCATCACGGGGCTTGCCAGCCTGCGCCCTCAACAAATGAAAGGCGAAGC
>JBAWGU010000038.1:0-1756 GCA_049593215.1 Pyrinomonadaceae bacterium | reverse complement strand
TCGAAACTCGAAACCCGAAACTCGAAACTTCTTTTTCTTTAACTACGCCCCGTTCGCGTGTTGAAGGGCCACGTTGGGCCGAGCGGCGAGGGGAGGTTGATGTTGACCTTGAGATAATCGCGCATGACGCCTTTGAGGTTTCCGACCTGTTCGGCTTCGTTGCGGCGAAAGAATTCGCTGCGGCCTTCGTCGGGCGTGATGACGAAGAAGAGGCGCGGGATGGTGCGCGCAGGCATCATCCCTTTTCGCTGCGGGTCGGCAACGGCTGCGTCCAGATAATCTCCTTCGTCAAAGTTGCGCACATGGCATTGAATGCAGGTCATGCCGCGCTCTTCAAAGAGGCGACGGCGCGGGTCTTTTAAGGGAGTCTCTTCGACCATGTACCTCTCTTTGAAGACGCGCGAGATGGATGAAGCGTCAATGTCTGTCGCTTTCACCCCGCTAAATTCGCGCTCGTCCGGGATGCCAGCGAAGCCGAGCGAGTCAATAAGCCTGTCAAGGTCTTGGATGCGCATGGGACTGTTGGGGTCGAAGCGCGGCGCGGGCGTGGGCTTGTAGCTCTTGCCGTCGGGCGCAGGCTTGATGCTCGTGGCGAATCCGTCAATCGGAAGATTAGCGAATGCGAGGACCATTTTGTCGTTGCGCGGTACTGGCACAACTTTCATCACGCCTAAAGCCCATCCGTTGCCGCGCAGGTACTTGCCGTTTGCATCGAGCGTGTCGTCGCCGCCCATGCGCCCGTTGTGCGGCAGCGCGGCAAAGTTCGTCTGCATTCTGGGTTCGGTGGGGTCTTTGTAGTTGAGTACGCGAGCGATGAAATCAGCGAGAGCTGCGCCGTACTTCCCTTTGTCTGTCGCCACGAACGGTTTCAAATTTGGACCATCAAAGAAAGCATCATGGAAGAGCCGCGCGAAGGCTTCGTTGTTCTTCTGTCTGAGGTCGTTGTCTTTGAGGATGTCTGCGTCCGTGCCGCGAACGATGCGTATGCGCGGCATCAGGTAAACGGGTTCGGGCGCGGAATCATTTCGATAGACAAGGCGCAACTCGAAAATCTTTTTATTAACGCGCGGGCGCACCATGACGATGTGCCAGTTGCTCTGGTCCCACTGGCGATTGAAGTGCGGGCTGTCAGGGTCTATGTCGTCGTTGTGATGAAGCGCGGCAAGGTTTTTCATCGCATCGTGAAAAAGGGCTGCGCCCGTTGTCGGCTGCGCGTCTGTTCCGGCTTTAATCTGCTTGGCAGCTTCAATCTCTGCGATGCGATTAAACATCGTGATGATGGGGAAACGCTCGCGCGCGGCGGCGAGGCGTTCGATGTCCGTGATGGAGATGAGCGTCTCAACGGGGAGCGGAGCGCGTGGCACCGTAGGCTCTTCGACGTAGCCCGTGCTGATGGGAATGTTGATTCGCTTGAGTTGGCTGCTCAACTCTTTTCCTGTGCCGCGCTCGTATTCCGTGATGCGAACACTGAAGCGTCCGACGCGCCCGTCCGCCTCTTTCGGAAACCATTCAACGGTTAAAGTCTTTTCGTTGTAGCGTGCAGACTTTGGCTTTTCAATCAACTCAACTCTCACGTCGTCGCTCTCTTCGTCAATCACATCAAGGCCGAAGACGACGCGCTGGTCCAGATGGACGCGCTTGTACCTGACGGGCGCGAGTTCGGGCGGCTGGTTCGGAGATGGCGGCTCGGAGAGTGATTCTTCTGGCGTGCCCGACTCTGTTGTGGCTGAAAACTTTTCGGCGCGCGGCTTCGTGA
>JBAWGU010000037.1:0-2833 GCA_049593215.1 Pyrinomonadaceae bacterium | reverse complement strand
TCCCTCATCCCTCATCCCTTTGTTTAGTCTGCTGCTGATTCGTGGTCTGTGATGCGCGTATTGATAGGGCCGGAGTTGCGTATGTCGCGGCCTCCTGAGCGGCGCTGTCCGTTGAGGCGTTGCTGTTCGCCGTTGCCGCTCGATTCGTTGGCATCTTCCCAGAGGCGTCCGAAGATCATCTTGCCCGCAGTAGTTTGCAGCACGCTCGTGACGGCAATGTCCGCGTTCTTGCCAATCAAGCGGCGCGCGTTGTCCACGACGACCATCGTGCCGTCATCTAGGTAAGCCACGCCCTGATTATATTCCTTGCCCTCTTTGAGTATGAAGACGCGCATGGCTTCGCCGGGCAGCACGACAGGCTTCAGGGCGTTGGCAAGCTCGTTGATATTGAGCACGTTCACGCCGCGCAGTTGCGAGACCTTGTTCAAGTTGAAATCGTTCGTCACGATCACGGCATCAAGCTGCTTGCCAAGCTCAATGAGTTTGAGATCAACTTCGCGCACGGCAGGAAAGTCCGTTTCGACAATCTGAATGTCGAGCGTGGAGTTGTTCTGCAAACGGTTGAGCATGTCGAGGCCGCGCCGCCCTCTTTGACGCTTGGAGGAATCGGGCGAGTCTGCGACCTGCTGCAACTCTCTCAGGATGAACTGCGGGATGATGAGCGTGCCGCCTAAGAAACCTGTCTCCGCAACATCTGCGATGCGCCCGTCAATGATGACTGAAGTGTCTAAGATTTTCAGATCGCGCCGCGAAGCTTTGTCGCTGAAGATGCCGCCCAGCGCAGCCAGATCAAGATAATCGCCTTTGGCCGCGCCGACCATCAGGCCGACGTAGGCCATGAAGAAGGTCAGCGAGAGCGTCAGAAACGTCTTGGTCTCAGGCGCGACCGCGATTGATTCCTGACTGTTGATGAGCGAGCCGATAAGATACGCGCCGACGATGCCCATGATTGAGCCGACGGCTGCGCCGATAAGAGTCTTCAGGGAGGCGCGGCGGATACGTAATTCAAAAAAGATAATTGAGATGGCAATGGCTGCGCCCACGGCGGCTGAGATCAGACGATAACCGTAAACGGGATGCAGCACGTATGCGGCAGCGACCAGAATTGCTGTGAAGACTACACGTATTATAATTACGTTCGTCTGCATAATGGACTGCATATTAGCACTTTCCCAAGTTTGCGTCACGAAAAGCTTTTTAGGTACGATTTCGAGGCTTATTCTGATACAAAAGTCCGTGTGCGTGGGTCAGCATTGGTTTTATCACGAAAGGAACTTTACTGATGTTAAAGAGGATGAGCGGATTACTTTTCCTGAGCATTGCCTTTCACCTGCTGGCAATTCAATCATTCGCAAATCCAACGCATTTCAATTCCAGAGAGTTTGCAGGAACATACATCATCGGGAATCCCTCCTACGCAGCCTGCCTGCACCTCGACGCGAAAGGCATTTTTCGCATTTTCGACGCGAAAGGCTCCGGCCACATTTCGCCCGACGGTAACTGTAATTACAAACGCGGCGGCTCAGGAACTTATGTCTTCTCGCAGGGCGTCTTAAAGTTCACCGTGTTGAAGTACATACGCTCGCACCATAGCCTTGCGGGAAACAAGCCGGAGAGGTCAACCTTTGTGATGTTCCCTCTCAGATGGTCCGGGCGACTTTACCTGCTCGACAAAGATACCCTCGCAGATTTCGCTAACGCCATCAATCTCGGCCTTGAGCCGCGCCGTTCGCTCATCACAGAAAATTATTACGGTCAATTCTATCTACGAACAGGAGACGAAACAAAAGAGGTTTCCGGCACACCGTCTTTGCCCGTGAAGTGGAGTTCCCTCCTGCTCAAAAATCCCGTCGAAGCACAGGTCACAAAAGTTGAAGTCGGATGCTCATACTTAATGCTAACCATAGATAAAGGCAGCGGCGCGGGCCTCAAACCCGAAATGCGTTTGATTCGAGAGAATGCAGCCGAGCCAAGCCTTTCGTTTGACCCTCTCATTGTGTTTGTCGAAAAGAATTCGGCAAGATTACAGGCGCGCGGAGAATGGAAAGTAGGAGACAAGCTCACGACCAGATTCACCGCAACTCAGTTGCAATAGGTCTATTGACTCTGCTTACCGATAGGTTTACGCTTTAAGGGTGAGCGAAGATACCACCAAAGATATTTCCTCTAAATACGATACCAAGCCAACGCTTGAGCAGGTCTTAGATCGTATCAATGCTTTGGGGCTAGAGTTGCATAAAGAGCTACAAGAAATCCGCTCCGAAGTTAAAGAAGAGCTACAAGGAATCCGCTCTGAGGTTAAAGAGCAGCTAAGGGAAATGAAAGAGCGGTTAGACGGATTTGAACTGAGATTTGATAAACTTGATGACAAGATAGATGTCTTAAACGGCGATGTCCTGAGCCTTCGCGCCGATGCCCGCAGAGATAGAAGGGGACTTGGCGGCACTGCAACCAAACAGGACGAAGGCACACCAGCCAGCGATACCCCTTAGCTCACTCCTTCCCCTCATTCAAACCTTCAAGCATCCCCTGCCTCTTTCCAAAGTTTGCATCCGTCTTTCTATTCAATTCCTGAAAGCGATTTGTTAGACTTCAAGCCGCCTGAGATGCGCAAGCTATCTTAACCTGAAGGAGACGACGAGCGATGCCTACCACCAAGAAGCCTCGAAAAGATAGAAAAGACATGACGGTTGACAGCTTTGAAAAGAAGCATGGAACGCCGCCCGGCACGGTCAGGAATCCAGACGGCAGAGATACCAGAGGCGACAAGAAGCTGGCGACCATTCGTAAGCAGGCAGCAAAGAAGAGAGGCAAGAAGTAGCAAGGCTCTCAT
>JBAWGU010000036.1:0-2881 GCA_049593215.1 Pyrinomonadaceae bacterium | reverse complement strand
TTACAAAGCGCTCGTCTGCATCTTTATGAGCGGCGGCAATGATGGCAACAACGCTGTCATTCCGTATGATGGCTACAATGATCCGACTGGAGGAACTACTAAAGGTTATAATAATGTTCGTAGTGGTTCGCAGTTAGCCATTCCGTTGTCGGCTCTTGATGCTACGAAAATAATTCCTATGAATCAACAGAGCCGCGCTTTCGCGTTTCACCCGAACATGGTTGAGATGCAGGCTCTCTTTAATCAGCAGAAGCTGGCTGTGCTGTGCAATGTCGGAACGCTCGTACAGCCATTGACGAGAGCTATTTATCAGTCGGGGCAGGGTCGCCCGTACCAGCTCTTCTCGCATTCGGATCAAGTGACACAGCAACAATCGAGCGTCTCCACAACGCCAACTTCGACGGGGTGGGGAGGCCGCACGTCTGATGCTATGAACGGGATCAACGGCAATGCGCCGCTTCCCATGAACGTCTCAATCGCCGGAACAAATCTATTTGAGACCGGCGCAGCCACACGAATGTTAGCAATCGGCGATTCAAACACGCAGCTCAGCTCAGTGCTGGCTTTAGATAGTGCGCCCGGCGCAACCACCGCAGAAACGAATGCGCGCCGTCTGGCTTACGACCAGATTCGTGGCGCTGATCTTGGGGCGATGCTTGTTAAGGCTTCGTCGGATATAACCTCGCAAGCGCTCACCACGAGCGCGGCTCTCAGCACGAATCCAAATATCGCAACCACTTTCCCCAATACCTCTATCGGGAGACAGTTGTTACAGGTTGCAAAACTCATTAGTTTACGCAACACGCTTGGCGTCAGTCGTCAAATCTTCTTCTGCTCGCTCGGAGGCTTTGACACGCACAGCAACCAGACGAGCACGGACCTCAACGGCAATCAAGGTAATTTGCTGAGACAACTCAGCCAGGCGATGAACGCTTTTTACAACGCGACGGTCAGTGATCTCCAAATCGCTTCACAAATCACAACGTTCACGCTTTCTGATTTCGGACGCACTTTTCAACCGGCAGGCTCGGGCGCAGGAACAGTCGGCTCGGATCATGGTTGGGGCAATCACCAGTTCATCATGGGCGGCTCTGTGTCAGGCGGTAATTTCTACGGCACGTACCCGACGCTCGCTCTCGGCGGGCCGGATGATACGGACACGAGAGGGCGTTGGATACCGACGACTTCCATAGAGCAATACGGAGCGACGCTCGCAACATGGTATGGTCTATCAAGCGCAGACCTCTCAACAGTCTTTCCGCTGCTCAGCCGTTTCCCGACATCGAATCTTGGATTCCTAAGCTAGCTTCATTAACGGCTGATACTGTTTAGAGGCGGTCTTTGACCGCCGTTGCAAGTTGAAACGGCGGGCGCAGCCCACCTCTAAACGAAGGCTGAGTAATTCTCCTCATCTAATTGCAAGTCGCTACAGAAAACCTCAACGGGGTATTGTCATGTGCGGGAGAGAGCAAGCGAAACTTATCATTCTTATCGTCTTCGTTGCGGGGTTCGTCGCATTCCTGTTCACAGAGAATAGTGGAAACAGAATTGCTCACGCTTATTCAACAGGTCCACTACCCGGATTCACTGGCGCACCCGGCGAGTTTACCTGTCGAGAATGTCACTTGCCGGAGGGCGCGGGAACGGGGCAGGTGAGCATTGGCGCTCCTTTGAATTATGTTCCGGGACAGAGCTATCAGATCACAGTCACCAGCACGAACAACGATCCAACGCGCATGATTTGGGGATTCGAGTTGACTGCGCTCGATGATAGCAATGAGAGGGCCGGAAACCTGCAACCGCTCAACGGACAGACACAGATTATCGCGCCGGACGTAATGCCGAATCCCTTTCCTGAGCGGCAGTACATCGAGCACACATTTGCCGGAACGCATCAAGGTCAACAGGGAGGAGCAAGCTGGTCCTTTAATTGGACCGCTCCGGCGACTGACGTTGGTCCTGTAACGTTCTACACAGCAGCGAATCACGGGAACAATAGTGGATCATCTGACGGCGATTTCATCTACACCACGTTTGTTGCTTCCAATCCAGTCAGGAATCAGCCGATAGACGACGCGCAGAATTTCGTCCGCCAGCACTATTTAGACTTCCTCAACCGCGAGCCTGACCCTGACGGCTTAGGCTACTGGAGCGGGCAGATTACGCAATGCGGCAGCGACGCATCCTGCATCAACGATAAGCGAGTCAGCGTCAGCGCGGCTTTCTATATCGAGCTTGAATTTCAAGAAACAGGGTCCGTCATCTACCGCCTTTATCGCGCAGCTTTCGGCACGATGGCAGCGCCGAATCAGACACGCGCCAACATCTCTTTTGCAGACTTCAACAGCGACCGTGCGCAACTCGTCGGCGGCGCAGGACTAGAGCAATCCACGCGCGACTTTGCCAACAACTTCGTTCAGCGCACAGCCTTTCTCACGGAATATCCGACCTCTATGACCAACGACCAGTTCGTCAATCATCTGTTCGACAAAGCCAACCTTGCGCCTTTTACAACCGAACGACAGGCGGAGATTGACGCGATGAACATGCAGGGGCGAACGAGAGCGCAAGTGCTGCTCAATGTTATCAACAACGCGACGTTCAAAACGCGCGAGTACAATCCGGCATTTGTCCTGATGCAATATTTCGGCTATCTCAGACGTGACCCTGATCAGGGCGGATATGATTTCTGGTTGAATGTCTTAAGCAATGCTGAGCCGAACAACTACAGAGGGATGGTCTGTTCTTTCATCACTTCGGCTGAGTATCAACTTCGCTTTGGCACGCTTATCACACGCAGTAACGCCGACTGCGCCAGTATTCATTAGAGCGGTTTTCAGTTGAGTATATGAAAAGTAAGATTCACCGCAGAGGCGCAGAG
>JBAWGU010000035.1:0-13831 GCA_049593215.1 Pyrinomonadaceae bacterium | reverse complement strand
TGCCCTGTGCTATTGAACCCGCGCCCCTTCGGGGCTTTTCTTGTCGCAAATTTCTTATCTCGAACTGACGTTCGCTTAACCCGGCGGATAACCTGCCAAAGCTCTTAACCTGTTTAATGGTCCATTAAACTTGTTGCGGTCCACCTGACCGTTGATGCCGTTGACTGTGCCGTTCTGTGTGTATTGCCAGAACGTCCAGACACTCCACGCGGATGGAATGCTTGGCGCAGGAGCGTTTGTATAATTAGCGACCCAGAGCGGGCGGTTAGCGAATTGAGGGGAGTTGCCCACGTTGCCCTGCCAGAAGCCGCGCGCAGTGTAAACGATAATTTGTCGTCCGAGCGCGCTCTCCACCACCTGTTGCCATTTTGAAACGGCAGCAACAATGCCGCTGGCGTTGACGCCGTTACCGGTTTCTATATCAATCACAGGCGCGAGATCGCCGGGGCCAAGCTGTCCGACTGCGGCGATCATTAAATTGGCCTGCGCCACAGGGTCTTGATTGGCGCGAAAGAACTGGTAAGCGCCGCGTATGATACCGGCATTTTTCATCCCGGCCCAATTTTGAGCGAAGAAAGCGTCCTTGCTGTTTGCGCCATCCGATACCCGCGCAAAAGCGAAAGAGACTCCGGCGGCGGCGACATTGGTCCAGTTTACGTTGCCCTGATATTTGGAAACGTCTATCCCGACAGGATTGCCCGGAGGGTTTACATTCTGTGACATGGCTTAATCTCCTTACTGTTAGGCAGAACTTGTTCGCAGCCCATTGCCCGTTTAGACAGGTGAGAAATGAGGAGCTTACTGATAAAGGAAACTAACCCGCGTGTTTTGCAAGATGGCCTTTCGGCCAACTCAACGATGTTGATTATGTTTGAGAGCTTCGGTCAGGAAATTCTCGAAGATGATGCGCCCGTCGCGTGATTCGTTCTGATGTTCCCAGCGCGTGCGGTTCTTGTGCCAGTCTTCAAAAGATTTTTCGAGGTGAAACTGCACAGTGTAGATTAACTGCTCCGGCGTGCGCTTGACCATCATCTGGATGCGGCAGAGGTAGGCTGTGGCAAGCAACTTGAAACCTTCGGGCACGTGGTCTATCTGCAAGCCGTGATTCTGCCAGACGCGAAGGATGCGCGCCTCTTTCGTATAGTCTTGCCAGATGCCTGAGTGTTGGTCGTTGATGCCAGCGAAGATCGGATCATCCGGCTCAGTGATACGTATGAAGCGATACTGGTACTCAAAGGGGCGGCCTTCGCGCCGGTCCTTTGGCTCGCGGTTGTCGAGCGTGACGATGCGCGCTCCAAAGCCTAAGCCGACAAGCTGATGGCCGCCGCAGATGCCCAGCACGGGGACGCGCGTCTCGCGTATAAATTTTCCGAAGCTTTCGATGAGAGCCGGATTGTAATAATCAAAATCTCTGAGCGTGCCGCTCAAGACAATCGCGTCGGGTTGAAACTCCTGCGCCACCTCTGCAACCTCGGACAGGTGCGCGACGCGCGTCTCATGTTTCTTAACGAGGCGTTCGATGTTGCTGCGAATATTCCCGACAGCGAGCTTGGCAATCTCACGCTCACGATTAAGCTGTGAATCGGCATGGCGTCGCCATTCATCGAGAGCGACTTCGGACACGTCCTCACGATTGCGCAAGAGGTCGTCAATGATCAGCACGCGCGCTTCCTCTATCCGTTTTTCAATCGGCTCGTAACGGCAAAAGCTACGCTGGTTGAAAGGAAAGGGAAGAGGTTGCGGCGCATCTATCGGCGTGTTGGTGTCGTCTATTAAAAGCTCTTGCATCTACTGAAATCTACCCGTCGAACTAAAATGTGAGAGCGTTTTATGCTCGCCGTTGTTTGGTGTTCTGATTAAACTGCGGAACGGCTGTGCCCGCGCCTGCTTCCATAATCTCTTTGCGCGCGTCGCTGATTAAGAGACTGCGCAGGCGCGTGCGAAAAGCTTGCCCACGCTCGCTCGCCGTGTGCTCGACTAAAAGCAACATGCGATGCCATGAAGATTCAAGCTCATCCGCGAGCCTCGAAATCTGCGTGATGTCATAAGGCACTGCGACATTCGTGCAGCCCGCGCGCGCAAAGACTCCAAGATAACGAGCCGTCGCAAGGTCAGGACACAGGATGCGCCGTCTTCCAATCTTCAACTCGACGCCAAGCAAAGTGTGCTGTATCTCAACACGCGCGTCTTTTGCCGGAATATCCAGAGCATGTGAGCGCGTGCGTTTCGTCAGGATGCGCTCACGATAAATTCGCGGCAGCCACACCTCTGCGAGCGCCTCTTTTATTTCCGCCAGATAGCGCGCAGTCGTTGACTGGTGCGCAATCGTAGCCGGAGCTATCGCAGCAGCCTCCATTGCAAACTTCGCTTCCGTGCTTGATTCGACAACAATCATAAAAATTCAGGTCTCAAGTTAATGAACTCGAAACCCGAAACCTATTTTGACATAGTTATCGCATCGCCGTCGAGATGGGAGGAACTTTTTTGAACGAATTCAGGATGCGACCGGGGAAAATGCCCAGATAAAAGACGCCAAGCACCGTCAGCACAATCGCCAGCGCAAGGCTCGCGGGCACGCGCGGCGCAATCCATTGGGTCGTGCGCTCGCGGAAGAACATCACGATAATCAATCGCAGATAGTAGTAAGCGGAGATGGCCGTATTCAAAACGCCGATCACGACGAGCCAGTAGAAGCGGCTGTCCTGCGTGATGCTGCCAGCATTGAGCGCGGCGCGAAAGACCATAATCTTGCCCATGAAGCCTGCCGTCAGAGGCATTCCCAGCAGGCTCAGTAGAAAGAGCGAGAGCGTGAAGGCCAGCGCGGGAGCGCGAAAGCCTATGCCGTTGTAATCTTCAACCTCTGTGCGGCGGTCGCCGCTTCGCGCAATCAATGTGACGACAGCGAACGCGCCCAGATTCATCACAGCGTAAGTCAGCATGTAGAAGACGACTGCCGAGAGCGCATCGCTTCTCAGCGTTGCGTCGCCCGTCGCTCCTGCCGCGATGAACCCGACGAGCGCATAACCCGCGTGCGCGATTGATGAATAAGCAAGCATACGCTTGACGTTGTTCTGAACGATGGCGGCGACATTGCCAATCGTCATGGTCAGAACAGCGAGTACGACGAGCGCGTTAATCCAGACGGCGTGGACCTGTCCCTGAATGCTTGAGGTGGCGGCGACAAACGGAAACGCGAAGATAAAGACGCGCATGAATGAAGCGAAGCCTGCGGCCTTTGGTCCTGCGGCCATGAAGGCTGTGACGGGCGTCGGTGCGCCTTCATAGACATCAGGCGTCCACACATGAAAAGGCGCAGTGGCAATCTTGAAGCCGAAGCCTACGAGCATCATTGCCGCGCCCGCGAAGAGAAGAGCCGGATATCTTGAAGAGTCCAGACGCGTTGCTATCTCCGCGATGTTGGTCGTGCCCGGCAATCCGTTTACGCCCGGCAAGTCACTGATCGTCGCCGTCGCGCCGTAGATGAGCGCGATGCCGTAGAGCAGAAACGCGGAAGAGAATGAGCCAAGTATAAAATATTTAAGCGAAGATTCGTTTGAGCGCAGGTCCGTGCGACGAAAACCCGCCATCACGTATGTCGCAATCGAGAGAATCTCAAGGCCCAGAAAGATAATCACGAGATCGCCGCCCGATGCCATCAGCATCATCCCCGATGTAGCAAAGAGCAGCAGAGAATGAAACTCGCCTGCGGGCAGGTCTTCGCCTTCCACCCAGACCATCGAGATGAGAATTGTCAGCGCGGAGACGAGCAGGACGACGAGTGTGAAGCCAAATCGCATTTCGTCAAACACAATCATCCCGTTAAAGTCTGCGGCGGTGTTCGTCCCCATGGTCCACATCAAGACTGTGGACACGCCCGCCGCCGACAGCCCCGCGAGCGCAAGCCCGCCCGTCATCCAACGCTGTCGCGGGCGCGTAAACGCATCCACCATCATCACGATGACAGCGAACGCGCAGACGATTACCTCCGGCAGGATCAGCGAGAAGTTCACGTCGGCGGATAAAACCTGAAATGCGAAAAAAGAGTTCATCTCAATTTAGTGATTTGGCGACGCCTTATTACGGTTTCCAAACAGGTGCGACCACCTTTAATGATCGTTTAGAGGCGGGAACGGCCCGCCAACTCAACTTGCGACGGCGGGCAAGCCCGCCTCTAAACGCTCGCACTCTATTGATAGCCGTAAGAATGCTCCTTCAGTGTGTTCGTTAAGAGATTTTGAGTACTCGGAAACTCCTAACGGGAGCTTAAAAGCTCCTAATGAGTACTCAAAAGCTCCTAGCGAGTACCCGGAAACTCTTATTGAAACTTCAAAAGCTCCTTCCGAGAGTTCGATTCCTCTTTCGGAGTACTCAAAAACTCTTGCGGAATGCTTAAAAGCTCCTTTCGGAGTCTCGTTTGCTCGTTTTGAATGCCCGAAAACCCTTTACGAGAACTCAAAAGCTCCATTTGAACACTCGGAAGGAGCTTTTGAGCGTTCAAATGCTCTTATCGCGTGCCAATATTTCTCGCGTTGCTCTGCCCTGCGAGAATCTTGTCAATCTCGGAGCGCATTGTCCGTTTGTAAAGGTCAGGGTCGCCGATGGTGAACCCGACATGCTTGGGGGCGACGAAATTTCCGCTCTGGTCGAAGAAGACTACCATCGGCAGCCGCACAATCTGGGCAAACTGCATGAAGGACCACTTGAACGGGTCGCGCAGCACAGGGAAGCTCAGCTTGTGTTTTTTGGCATACTCATGCAGCTTCTTGTCCGTTATCTCTTCCGGCCTCTCAACGCTGACCCAGTAAAAATTAACGGGCCTGCCCTTATACTCTTTCTTCAACTCTTCAAGCGCACGCAACTCTTCCGAGCAAGGTTGACACCACGTCGCTCCAAAAGAGAGGAGCGTGACACCGCCACGCTGGCTCGTGATGTCATACACACGTCCGTCAACGCCCTTCAAGCTGATTGGCTCAAGATTAACTCTGCGCGGGCGCACCGCCTGAGCCTGAGAGAAAGAAGGTGTGTAAGCCAGAATTACAAAGAGCAGTACGAGGGGGAATCTTTTCATCATCATTGGTCAATAGTAAATGGTGAATGGTAAATGGTAAATAAAAAAATCGGCTCGCCTATTCACGATTTACGATTTACCATTTACGGATTCTTAGCCGTGTAGCTGCCTCCCGATTGCTGTTGCATGATGCGCGCTCGCACCTGTTCGACGCTGTTGCGCGAGCGGTCAAGAAAAGTTTTCGGATAAACTCCCATCACGAGCATCAGTATCAAAAGGGGAATGAGCAAGCCAATTTCGCGCGCGTTGAGATCGGAAAGGCTTGCATTCTCTTTTTTATCAACCGGCCCGAAGACCACGCGCTGCAACATCCACAGCATATAGACTGCGGCCCAGATCACGCCCGTACCCGCCAGCATCGTCGCAATCCACGGATGATTAATCGCCGCGCTCATCCACATGCCGAGCATGATTAAAAATTCGCCGACGAAGCCGTTGAGAAACGGCAGCCCGATTGAAGACAGCGATGCGATGACAAAGAACGCGCTAAACCACGGCATCACCGTCGCAAGTCCGCCAAACTCTGAGATGGCGCGCGTGTGCCTTCGTTCATAAATCATGCCGACAATCAGAAAGAGCGCGCCCGTTGAAACGCCGTGATTGAGCATCTGGTAGAGAGCGCCCTGCATCCCCTGCTCTGTGAAAGAGAAGATGCCGAGCACGACGAATCCCATGTGGCTCACCGAAGAATATGCGACAAGCCGCTTCACGTCCGGCTGGACCATTGCCACCAATGCGCCGTAGATGATGCCGATGACGGCGAGCGTAATCATCAGGGGCGCGAAGTAGCGCGACGCGGCGGGGAAGAGCGCGAGGTTGAAACGCATCAACCCGTAAGTCCCCATCTTCAACAGCACGCCTGCCAGAATCACAGAGCCAGCCGTCGGAGCCTCCGTGTGCGCGTCGGGCAGCCAAGTGTGAAGCGGGAAGAGCGGCACTTTGATGCAGAAGGCAAACGCGAACGCGAGAAATAGCAGAGCCTCTGTGGGCCACAGCGACGCGCCGAACGTCACCGTCCCGTTCTTCAGAGCTTCCAGTATCACCGTGTAATCAAACGTCCCGAACTTGTAGTAGAGCGCGATGATTGCGACAAGCATCAGGAGGCTTCCGACCGCCGTGTAGATGAAAAATTTCGTCGCCGCGTAGATTCTATCCTTGCCGCCCCAGATGCCTATGAGGAAGAACATAGGTATCAGCGACGACTCGAAAAAGAGATAGAAGACCAGCAGGTCAAGCGACACGAAAACGCCAATCATCGCCGATTCGAGGACCAGCAAAAAGACGTAATAAGAGAGCGTGCGCTTTTCGATGTAACGCCAACTCGCCGCCACAGAGATCGGCATCAGTAGTGTCGTTAGAAGCACCAGCCACAGGCTGATTCCGTCCACGCCGATGTGATAACGCGCTCCAATCGCGCCGATCCACGGGACGTTCTGCTCGAATTGAAATGCAGAAGCTGCGTTTGCGCCCGCACCGCTCAAGAGAAGCAGTGAGAGCAGGAACGTGACAATCGTGATGACGAGCGCAGCCCACGGATAGTTAGAGTCGCGGCCCTTTGATAGCGAGCCGTAGCCTGCGAGCAGGATTGCGCCAACGGTCGGCAGGAGAATCAGAATTGTCAGCAAATAGTTCTGCATCACGTGCTCAGGGTTTACAAACTATGGAATTGCGCGAACGCCGATGTAGGCGAAGTAGCCGATGACGAGCAGCGCGCCGAGCAGAATGATTGCGGCGTAGCTGCGCACGAAACCAATCTGAAGGTAGCGCACGACAGAGCCAATCTCCGTCACGCCTTTTCCGAGCGAATTGACAAACCAATCAATCACGCCCACGTCAAGAATCTTCCACAATCCTTCGCGCGAGACCGCTTCAATCGGATGAATGATTGCCGCATCGTAAATTTCGTCCACATAATATTTCTCTTCAAGAATGTGAGGCATACGCAAGAGCGGCCTCCTCTTGAAAATAAACCAACCTGTGAGAATGCCCGCGACAGCAATGCCCAAAGAGATGAGCGTGAACAAACGTTCCGCGCTAATCTCTTCTTGAGTTGGAATGCGTTCAGCCACAGGCTCATGCTGCGAGCCTTCACCGACGGAGAGTGGCGCGGCCCCGTCAATCGGCTGCGGCTTGGGTGAAAGAAACTCCGGCTCTTCCGTTTTGCTCTCACCACGCGCGCCTTCGTGTCCTTCGGGCACGTGCGCAACAGCAGGCTCTAAAGTGTGCTCGAAATAGTTTTCAGGATGCCCGCCTGTGAGCGAGCTAAGCGCATAAGGAACTCCGATAAGGCCGCCGACAGTTGAAAGCACGGCAAGCACAACGAGCGGCACTGTCATCGTCCACGGCGATTCGTGCGGCTCATGCGCTCCATGTTCATCATGCGCGTCTTCAGCGTGCGCTTCGGCCATGTGATGCGGGCGATCATCGCCCGACGGTGAATGAGCGTCGTGCGAAGTCGCTCCCTTATCGTAAGCCTGCGCGGGCGCTTCGTCTGCCTGCCCGCCAGCGTCTCTCTCTCTGAACCGCTCAGAACCCCAGAAGGTCATCACCATCAGGCGCGTCATATAAACGGCGGTCAGCAGCGCAGTGATTGCGCCGATGGCCCACAAGATTTTGCCTGTGCTGGCAGGGAAGCCGGGGACTAGTGCGCTCCACGTCTTCCACAGAATTTCGTCCTTTGAAAAGAAGCCCGCGAACGGGATGATCCCGCAGATAGCAAGCCAACCCGTAATCATCGTCGCAAACGTAATCGGCATGTACTTCCGCAAGCCCCCCATGCGACGCATGTCCTGCTCGTGGTGCATCCCGTGTATGACAGAGCCGGAGCCAAGAAAGAGCAGAGCCTTGAAGAACGCGTGCGTCATCACATGGAAAATCGCCGCGACAAACGCGCCCACGCCGCACGCCAGAAACATGTAGCCGAGTTGCGAGACTGTTGAATAAGCCAGAACTTTCTTGATGTCGTTCTGCGCGATGCCAATGGTCGCGGCAAAGATTGCCGTCGCCGCGCCGATGATAGCGATAATAAACATCACGGTCGGCGCGTGCGTGTAGATGGCGGAGCAGCGCACGACCATGTACACGCCAGCCGTCACCATCGTCGCCGCATGAATCAGTGCGGAGACAGGCGTTGGACCAGCCATCGCGTCCGGCAGCCAGACATAAAGAGGTATCTGCGCGCTCTTGCCCGTCGCGCCGATGAAAAGAAGAATTGCGATTGAAGTTATGCCGCCAGCCCACAACGCGCTCCAAGCCGCAGGGTCGGAGGCCATTCCGCCAATAATTTCCAGAGAGCTTGCGACATCAGGCTTGGTAAAGAAACTGACAGAGCCTGTCAAATAGAAGACCAGCATGATGCCCAGCACCACGCCCCAGTCGCCGACGCGGTTTGCAACAAAAGCTTTCTTCGCAGCCTTGCGCGCCTCGTCGCGGTCCGTGTAATAGCCAATCAGCAAATAAGAACAGAGGCCCACGCCTTCCCACCCGACGAACATCAACAGGAAATTGTCCGCCAGAATGAGCGTCAGCATCGAGAACATAAAGAGGTTCAGGTAAGCGAAGAAGCGATAGATCCCCTTATCGCCGCGCATGTATCCCGTTGCGAAAATATGAATGAGCAGACCGACGAACGTGATGAAGCAAGCGTAAATGCCGCTCAAACGATCCATCGCCAGAGCGAAGTCTGAGCGAAACCGTCCCACCTGAATCCACGTCCAGATTTGGTCCAGCACAGGCGTCGTCACACCCGCTTCATCAAGGTGCAACGCGCCGCCATGCCCGAACGCATTATAGAAAGCGAAGACCGCAGAGACCGCCACCGCCCCGCACGCCACCAAGCCAATAAACCGCTCGCTGCGCACACGCCGCCCCACGAACCAGTTAATAGCCGCTCCCAGCAGTGGCGCAAAGATAATGTAACGTAACATTGCCCGTTGTCCGTTGTCCGTTGTCCGTTGCTAGCTATCAGTTGCTCTTAACAACTGACAACTGACTACGGACAACGGACAGTTTTTACAATTTCAAAATATTCGCATCATCAACGTCCAGAGTTTCGCGGTTGCGGAAGATGGCGATGATGATACCTAAGCCGACTGCGGCCTCTGCCGCCGCGACGGTCATCACGATAAAGACGAAGAGCTGGCCCGATACGTCCCTGAAGAAACTTGAGAAGGCAACGAACGTCAGGTTCACTGCGTTGAGCATCAGCTCTATGCACATGAACATGGAGATGACATTGCGCTTGATGATGACTCCGGTGACGCCAATCGTGAACAGCACGGCGGAGAGCGCGAGATACCATGATAGATGCGGAGCCATCGCTACAATCTCAACTTTCGTCCTTGACCTCTGAATTTTCCTGCGCGGTCTCCTGCACGCCTAGAAGGCTCGCCGCTTCTTTTGTCGAGAAAGTCTCATAGGCCAAGCCGCTCTGGTCCAACGGGTCGAGCACGTCACGCGCGAGCGATTGCCTGCCGGGAACGATGCGCGCAGTCGGCGACAACGCCTGAGCGCGGCGCGCAAGCGTCATCGCGCCGACGATTGCCATGAGCAACAGAATCGAAGTAATCTCAAACGGCAAAAGATATTTTGTGAAGAGTCCCGTGCCGATGGATGCCGTCAAGCCTACGTTTGACGTGCTTGGGTCCGGCGGTTGATTCGGCGCAGACTCGACGTTGTAGATGATGAAAACGGATTCGGCCACGAGCACTGCGGCAAACAGGAGCGCCGTCGGGACCAGATAGCGCAGACGCACGCGAGTGCGCGCCACATCCTCTTCGACATTCAAGAGCATGATGACGAAGACGACCAGCACCATGATTGCGCCAGCGTAAACGATAACCTGCACGGCTGCGATAAACGGAGCGGCCAGCGTGATGTAAATTGATGCGAGCGCAATGAAGACTCCAATCAAAGAGATTGCGCTGTAGAGAGGGTTGCGCTGCGTGACGACAGAGACGGCGCAGCCAACCGCAAGGCCAGCGAAAAGTATGAAAAATAATGTGGGAAGATATTCCATCTTCAGAAAGAGTCTTTAATAAAAATGAAAGTCGCCGTCAGAAAAATATTCAAGATGGCGACGGGCAGTAAAAACTTCCAGCCGAAGTTCATCAGTTGATCAAAGCGAAAGCGCGGCAACGTTCCGCGCAGCCAGATGTACAAAAACAGAAAGAAAATAACTTTGAGCAAGAAAGCGAGAACTCCGAGCGTGGCCGCGAGCAAAGGGAAGTGCGCCATCATAAAATCAATGCCGGGGTAGCTCCAGCCGCCAAGAAAGAGGGTCGTCGCCAGCATCGAGACCGTAAACATGTTGACGTATTCGGCCATAAAGAAGAGCGCGAATTTGAGCGCGCTGTATTCCGTATGAAATCCTGCGACGAGTTCCGTTTCCGCTTCGGGCAGATCGAAAGGCACGCGATTCGTTTCCGCAATCGCGGAGATCATGTAAATCAGAAAACCCAAAAACTGCGGCAGGATGTTCCACTGCAAGCCGTGCCAGCCCGTCTGTTGCTCGACGATGCTGTAGAGATCGAGCGTGCCCGAAATCATAATCACGCCAATCAGCGAGAGACCGAGCGATAGCTCGTAAGAGATAAGCTGCGCGGATGCGCGCAAGCCCCCCATCAAACTGTACTTGTTGTTTGAAGACCATCCGGCCAGCATAATTCCATAGACGCCGACAGACGTGATGCCCATCACATACAGAAGCGCGACATCGAAACGCGCCACAACAAGTTGAAAATCCGCAAGCGTCGTGTCAAAGAGTTCTCGAAGCGATGAGCCGATAAGCGGAATCCAACCAACCAGAGGAGCCATAAACGAAAGAGAGACATTCGGCCCGAAAGGATAGACGATGATTGTCATGAGCGCCGCCGTGATCGCAATAATCGGCGCGAGAAAATAGACGAAGCGCGTTGACTTGTCCGGTACGATGTCCTCTTTAAGGATGAACTTCAGCAGGTCTGCGAACGGCTGCAAGACGCCGCCGTAACCAACACGATTCGGCCCCAAACGTCCCTGTATAAACGCCAGCACGCGCCGCTCCGCCAGCACCGTATAAGCGACGATCATCAACACAACCGTGAACGCCACCAGAATGGCGACGATCTGCAACCCTGCATGTATGAGCGGATGATTCCAGTCCATAAAATCAATGATGAATGCGGAATGATGAACGATGAATTAAAAACTTTTTGTCTTTACTTCATCATTCCGCGTTCATCCTTCATCATTTTCTTTTAGTCTCCCGCAACGGCCTCTTTCTCTCGCAGGCTAGCGTCAACAGTGATCTGGTAGAGCGGCGAGATCAAGACTGATGGCGGCTCAGGATTGCCTGCGGCGAGCAGATGAAATTGCGGAACCTTGTCTGTCAACGTGCCAATCTTAAAAAGCTCATGCCCGACCGGGGGCGTGCCCTGTATCTTTTCAGAAACTTCGCTCATGCCCTCGACGCTCTGGCGTAAAGAATCCAACTCATTCGAGATGTCACGCTTCTCTGCAACCGTGTGTTTGGCCTGAACGGGTTTCGATTCGTCCTTCAAGAGCGGGTAACGCATTCCTTCATAAGCAGGAATTTTCTCTGCCATCTCTTTGAAGACTGCGCTCGCTGACATCTGAAATCCGAAATCAATGCCAAGCTCTTGCGAGAGTTGCGCCGTAATCATCCAATCCTGTTTCGCCTGATGCACGGGCGGGATTGATTGGCGCACGCGCTGGACGAATCCATCGTTGTTCGTAAACGTCCCGTCCGTCTCGGCAAACGAAGCGGCGGGGAAGACTACATCTGCGTAAGCGGTCGTCTCTGTCTCAAAAAGCTCCTGCACGACCAGACAGTCAAGTTTGCTCAAAGCGCCTTCGCGCCCGCTTAAATGTGCGGGCAGAAAACTTCCTGCCACATACATCGCGCGAATCAACGTGCCTGCGCCGTCAAGCATCTGCGAAGCGTTGCGCTCGCCTTTCATCAAACCAATGTCGTGCGCGCCCACACTGTTGTTATAGAGCGGGAGCGGGTGCAAGAGAACGCGACGACCTGCGGCAGCAAATGTGTGGGGAAACTGCGCGACAACCGCCTGCGCTTCTGCGCTCAACTCGCTGCCGAACATGATGACGAGATCGCCTTCCGTGTTCGTCAGCGCGCGGCGCAAATTTATCAAGTCAATCTCTTCAACTCCCATCTTGCTCGCGGCGAGTTGATTGTTCGCCTGATTCGCTATCGCAAGCACGATGGCATCCTCTGTGCCCGGGCGTATGTGCATGAACTGCGCGGCCTGTTGCTTCAACCTGATAGGCGTGCTGTTGACGATGAGCAGCTTTGCGCCGCCGTTGCGCACGGCCTGACGAATCTGTCTGCCTGTGAGAGGCTGCAACTCTTCCGGCTCGCCGCCGATGAGCAGGATGGTCTTTGCATGGCGAATCTCTTTGTGTGTGGCGAGCGAGCCGCCCAGATTGTCGAAGAAAGGTTGCAGGCTAAAGGCGTCTGTCGCGGTGTAGTTCTCTGTGCCGACAACATCCGTGGCGAATTTGTACAGCAGATAGTTCGCTTCATTTGTGATGCGCGGGCTTCCAATCACAGCGATGGAAGATGCGCCGTTTGCTTCTGCAACTGTGTCGAGTTTTGAAGCGGCGAAACGAATCGCTTCATCCCACGTCGCAGGAATCAACCTGCCGCCTTTCTTATAACGAATCATGGGCGTGCGCAGACGCTTCTCGTGATTGACGAACGGATGACCGAAGCGACCCTTGATGCAGAGAAACTCGCCGTTGATTCCATCAACATAGCGATCACGCGCAACGGCACGCATCACTTCACCGGCGCGCGAGCCTACGGACATCTGGCAGCCGTCTGAACAGAACGTGCAGGTCGAGACGGTCTGCGCGAGTTCCCAGGGGCGAGCCTGATGCCTGTACGTTGCATCGAGCAGCGTGCCCGTCGGGCAGACTTCTATGCAGTTGCCGCACTGCGAGCAGTTGAGCCAGCCGCCGTATGTGCCGATGACGGTGTTTGCGCCGCGCCCTCCGGCTTCAATCGCATCCTCGCCCATCCATTCGTCGCAGACGCGCGTGCAGCGTTTGCAGAGAATGCAACGCTGCGCATCGTTTGCAACCATCGGCGAAAGATATTTTTCAGGCTGCGCGTTCTTGCGCTCCGTAAAACGCTCTTCCAATCCGCCCCAGTCAAACGCCATCTCCTGCAACTCGCATTCGCCGCCCCTGTCACAGACTGGACAATCAAGCGGATGATTCGCCAGCAGGAATTCGACCATCGCGCGCTGAGCCTTCTCAATCTCATCGCTCTGCGTCGTGACGACCATCCCGTCCGTGCAGGTGATCGTGCATGAAGTCTGAAGCTTCGGCATCTTCTCTATACGCACAAGGCACATGCGGCACGAAGCCTGAAGCGCGAGGTCCGCGTAGTAGCAGAAAGAAGGAATGTCAAAGGCGTTCTCGCGGCACACGTCAATGAGGCGCGCGCCCTTCGCCACCTGAAAATCTTTTCCGTTTATAGTTACTTTAATCAACTCTTGGGACATATCATTATGCCAACGCGAGCATCGGGAACAATTCCTGCGCAGTTTTCCCAGTTAGGTCCAGATAGAGCGAATCGGCAGATAAGTCTATCTGCTCGCCCCACTCAAGACTTCTGCCTAATGAGCCAATCTGTACGCGCTCGAAGAATGCCGGTTCGCTCCACGCCGCGAAGACTCCTTGCCCTGCTAAAGCAGACAAATCAATTTCGCCCTCCGTGCTGTCAGAGAATTTGACATA
>JBAWGU010000034.1:0-3617 GCA_049593215.1 Pyrinomonadaceae bacterium | reverse complement strand
AGACCCGCCCGCTACCGCAGGCGGTACTGACACGGGCGCTGGGCCGTAGAGGTCGTCTACGTTGCATACGGCTATAAGGGAGAGATGAGCATGGCGAAATCTAAGAAGGCGCAAAGGCTTGAAGAGTTGGCAGCGCAGATAAGAGTCTGCACTCTCTGCCCCCTGTGTGAATCGCGCACGCTGGCCGTGCCCGGCGACGGAAAGATTAATGCAAAGGTGATGATTATTGCCGAAGCTCCCGGCAAAGAAGAGGACGAGAGCGGGCATCCTTTCGTCGGCTCAGCCGGACGCTTCCTCAATCACGTGCTCGAAGGCACGAGCCTCGACCGCAGCGATTTCTTTATCACCAACACGGTCAAATGCCGCCCGCCCAAAAATCGCACGCCTAGAAAGATAGAGGTTGACACCTGCACTTCAAACTACCTGTTCGAGCAGATAGAACTCGTCAATCCAAAACTCGTCATGCTGCTCGGCATCGTCGCCGCCAAAAAGCTGCTCGGCGTCAAAAGCATCAACGAAGCGCGCGGTCGCATACATCTGCACGAAGGCCGCAAGTACTTAGTCGGCTATCATCCGGCAGTCAGGTTTTATAGAGAAGATTTGGGCGAGAAAGTTAAAGAAGATTTCGCAAAGCTCAAGCGCGAGATTAAAAAGCTGAGCTAAACGCTGGGAGCGCCGGCGTCCCGCCTGCATTGAGTGCCGCAGGCGCGAATAAAAGGAAGCAGCTATTTTCAAGATTGAGCGTAAGCGCAATTCGCATGAGCGTGCTAGAGAGCACGCTATGCAGGCAAGATGCCTGCGCTCCCAGCATGGGCATTTCGATTGCTGCTAGAAATTCTGAATCTGTTTATGCGTTTGAAGTGCTTGATAAGCGAACATCTGAAGTGTGTGAACTGTACAAGAGGACTACGCGGGCGGCGTAAGAATTTTTGAGTACGCTTGCGTACCGCCAAAGAAATTTTGAGAGGCGAAACATGGGGCTGGAGCTTTACTGGAAGAAGAGAGATTTTAGAAAAACGCCTGAGCCGCGCGGGCGAGTCTCTAAAGCCGACAGGCATCGCTTCGTCGTGCAGGAGCACCATGCTTCGATGCTCCATTTCGATTTTCGTCTGGAGATGGGCGGCGTCCTGAAATCATGGTCTGTGCGCAAGGGCGTGTCGCTTGACCCCGCAGATAAACGTCTCGCCGTAGAGACGGAAGACCATCCCGTAGCGTATCTGAAATTTCAAGGCCACATTCCTGAAGGCAACTACGGCGCGGGCGAGCACATGATCTGGGACGAAGGCACGTATGAGTTGGCGGAAGGCCAGGACGCGCTTGAGCAGTTTGAAAAGGGAAGGCTGGATTTCGAGTTGCATGGCAGGAAACTGCGCGGCGCGTTTCATCTCGTTCGTATGAGCGGCAGGGAAAATCAGTGGCTGCTTATTAAGAGCAAGGACGAGTATGCAGAGGCAGGTTATGAACTTCCTCTGCTGGTTGAGACGGACAGGGCCGCGGAGAGTTGGAAGAAGGCGAAGGCTGCGAAGAAGAGCAAGCCTGCCAGCAAGAGAAACGGTGTGAAGAGAGTTGAGACGAACAGAAAGGAGCGTGGGAAAGCCGTCCCTGCTAAAACTGCTTTTCAACAAAAAGAGTTGAGCAGCGACCTTGAAGTTAAGATTGGCAGTGACGTAGTTTCGCTCACGCATCTTGATAAAGTTTACTGGCCCGATGAGGGCTACACGAAAGGCGACCTCATTAAATATTACTACGATGTCTCTGAATACATTCTGCCTTATCTGAAAGACCGCCCGCTCATTATGAAGCGTTACCCTGAAGGCATACGCGGTCTCTCTTTTCACCAGCACGATGTGAATCGTGCGCCAGAGTTTGTGCGTACTGCCGAGATTGATGTCGAAGAGGGCCACGCCGTTGATTACATCGTTGGCGATAACGTGGCAACGCTTCTTTACATGGCTAATCTGGGAGCCATCGAGCGGCATCCCTGGCACTCGCGCGTCAGGAATCTGGACCACCCGGATTGGATCGTCTTTGATCTTGATCCTGAGAACGTAGAGTTTGAAGAAATCTGCGCGGTGGCGATGACGGCGAAAAAGATTCTTGACGGTCTCGGACTTGAATCCTTTGCCAAGACTTCCGGCTCAAGAGGCATACACGTCTATGTGCCCTGCAAGCCCGTGCATGAGTATGAAGAGGTCGCGCTCTTCGCAGCGCGCGTTGCCGAGTTGATTACGCGCGAGCACACGGACGTTGCAACGATTGAGCGGTCTTTGAAGAAGCGTAAGCGCAGCCGCATCTACGTTGACCACATGCAGAACGCGCGCGGCAAATCCGTCGTCGCGCCTTACTCCGTGCGGCCTCGCGCTGGCGCAACCGTCTCCGCCCCGCTCGAATGGAGCGAGGTCAAGCGGGCGAAGATCAGGATTCAGGATTTCACGATTAAGAACATGGTCCAGCGAATAGAGAAGAAGGGCGAGCTTTTCAAGCCTGTGCTGAAAAGCAAACAGATGCTCAAGCGAGCGATGCGCGAATTGGATGCGATTTTCAAGAAACCGAAAGCGCAAAGCGCGCGAGTGTAAGTGGTAATCATTAAATCAACAAGCAAAGGGAGGGTAGCATCAAGATGGCAGCGAAAAAGGGTGCGAGGAAGCGCGAGTTGATAGACACGGGAACAGATAAGCGTTACGTGCGGCGCGACGAGAAAGGCCGCTTCGACGAAGTCGTTGACGTAGGCCGCTCGCTCTCGCAGGACATGAAAAGGAAAGCCAAAACGAAAGTCCCCGCAGGGCAGGGCGACAAGGGAGACCAGAAGAGAAAGTAAAAAGGAAAAGGGTAAAAGGTAAAAGTGCGGAGAAACCACTTCTTAATTACAAGCTCAACGTGAGTGATTTAATAAAAGCTGGCTTCCCCTGACTTTTGCCTTTTTACTTTTACCTTTTGCCTTGAATTAGAAAGGAGCAGTTATGGGAACAAGCGCGGCTCGTAGTAAGAAGCAGGATGAGAGAGTTGAGAAGGGTTCTTCTTCGCGGCGCGTGAGCAAGAAGGACCAGATTCTCTCGCTCTATCTTTCAGGGATGACGGAGGTGGAAGACCTCGCCATCATCACAGGCTCGCGTCCGAGTTATGTCGGCTCCGTGTTGCAGGAGGCGGGATTGGTCAAAGGCTACTTTGATCTCTACACCTCTTCGGCGCACCCGATGAACGTCTATTCCAAATTCTTCGCTAACCGGCTAGGGTTCAAAGATGAAGAGACGGCGCGCGAGAGTATAGAGACGATAGACCATCTCTATCGCCAGTTCGAGATGGCGAAAGACCGCGCGGGCCAGCACCACGCGCTCCAGATGGCGCTCGTCATGTTTGACCGCGCACGCTGGACGGGCAAGGGCAGGGAAGCGGACATCTTCAGCGAATGGTTGATGGCGCGGCTGCGCGAAGCTGAGGTGAGCGACGAATCAGACGAGACATCGGAGGACGAAGAACCGCCGCTCAATGCCGTTGTGCCGTAGCTTTTGAGCAGGAGATTTCCGCTACAATCATTCACCGCAGAGGCGCAGAGTATCCGCAGAGTTTACGCAGAGGATTTTGTCATCTGCGATTTGAATAAACTCAAATCTCTGCGC
>JBAWGU010000033.1:0-1851 GCA_049593215.1 Pyrinomonadaceae bacterium | reverse complement strand
ACGGACAACGGACAACTGACCGCTTTTATTTAGGAGAGAGTTGATGAGCGCTCAAAGCGAAATCTGGCGCGTGAGCACGCCCGAAGGAGTCTTCGAGGCTGATTTGGAGACGCTCAGGCAGTGGATTGCGGAAAACTGCGTGATGCCGACCGATCAGGTCTGCAAAGGAAATCTACACTGGATTGAAGCGGGCCGCGTGCCTCTGCTGCGCTCGGCATTTGAGAACCGGACAAGCGCCGCGCCTTCTTCTTCAGCGCAAACCTCAACGACGGAGGCCGCGCCGCCAGCGCAGGGCTGGCAGCCGCAGCAGGAGGCTTGGCAGAGCGAGCCTGAGCCGCAAAACTTTGGTCCTGAAAATTTCAACAACTCGTCGTCATCCGGCTACACACATCACGCGCCGCCGCCGCCTCTTCCTCCACACTTCTCCGGCGCGCACGCTACGAACGCCTGTCACAATCACCCGCACGCGCCAGCCAAGTATATCTGCCGCGTCTGCTCCACGCTCTTCTGCGCGGAGTGTCCCAACTTTATAGGCACGAGCAAGATTCCGCTCTGCCCCCTGTGCGGCGATCTGTGCAAGCTCTTTGAAGAAGTGCGAAGCAAGGCCGCGCAAGCGCAGTTTAGAAGCTCCGGCTTTGGCTTTGAAGATTTCGGGCGCTCTTTTAGTTATCCGTTTAAGCATCTCGTGCCGCTCCTGTTTGGAGCGATGCTCTACGGCTTTCTGCTGCTTGCAGGTTTCTGGGGACACATCTTCGCCTACGTGCTGATGTTCGGCTGCATGGCTCACGTGATCAATCAGCTTTCATGCGGCAGGATTAATTGCAGCTTCATGCCTGACTTCAGCTCGTTCTCTCTGTGGGACGATCTCTGTGTGCCTTTAGGTCTCGGCATCGGCATCACGATTGTCTCGTGGGGGCCAGCCATCGTGCTCGCAGTAGTTCTGCTCTTCAGCGTCCTCGGCAACGTCTCCAACTCTATGGTTGGAAAGATCAATGAGATGAAAGATAGTCAGACGATGACGCCGGAAGACATGCGAGACCTACAGCAAAACGGTAACGTCACGCCGGAGAGAGCCAGAGAATTAGAGGAGAAAATGGAACGGCTCACGCAGAAAAAACCGAGCGGCGAGAGAGTTTTCAAGCCTCAGGAAGAAGGCCGCTCGCTCTCCCCCTTCGGCCCGTTCACGAGCCTCATACACATCAACGGCTTTCTCTTGTTGCTGCTCATCGTCGCTGCCTGTTGGGCCATCTTCTATTACCCGATGGCGCTCACCGTCGCCGGATACACGCAGAGCTTAGCTTCCATCGTCAATCCTGCGGTCGGCCTCGACGCCATACGTCGCATGGGCGCGACCTACTTCAAAGCTTTCGGGATGGTCTTTGTGATTGAGATCATCTCAAGCGTCATCGGCATCATCGTGATGATTATCACGTCTCCATTCTCTTTGCCTCTGGTCGGCAATCTTCCCGCCAATTTTCTTGACGGCACATTCACCTTCTACTTCAATCTGGTCATTGCCAGCATACTCGGCCTCGCGCTCTTCAAATCTGCCGACAAGCTGGGCATTCAAACCGATTAGCAAAAATCGCTCGCGGTGTGAAACATGGTCAAAGTTATTCTCGCCGGAGTCTTCGCTCTGGTGATGGTCAATATTGGAATACAACTCATCAAGTCGCCTGAAAAGGGACTGGCCGTATTGCTCCATCACACGGATGAGAAAAAGAAGAATGAAGAATTTGACGTAGTACTGCGCCAGCTTGCGTCGTCAAAACTGATGTCAAACACGCTTCGCGCTGTCGGCTGGATGATGATCGGCTTCGCCTTCTTCATGCTCTTCGACTCGCTCTTCTA
>JBAWGU010000032.1:0-2225 GCA_049593215.1 Pyrinomonadaceae bacterium | reverse complement strand
AATTTGCGACAAGAAAAGCCCCGAAGGGGCGTGGGTTCAATAGCACAGGGCATCGCCCTGTGTCTCTGCCACATGAGAAGCATAAGCCCTGAAAGGGCGACATACATCTGCATGTAAGAATTATGTCGCCCTTTCAGGGCTTTGATCATTTATCTTGACTCTAACCCGGCGCGCTGCGCCGGGCTATTGAATCTCGCACCTTCGGTGCTTACGTCGAAATCACGTTAAACCATCCCTTGTCTCCGTCAAGCTTTCACGGCTGCTGCCATCTTTTGAGTCTTCGTTCGGATGAAGGCATAGTTTAGCTGCGGCAGTGAATTGAACGCGGCGGCCTTCGCGCACCACTCCTGAGCTTTCGCATTGTCGCCTTTGCCTTGATATGCCTGGCACAAGCGATAGAAGTTTTGCGGATTTTGCTGGCCCGCTTGCTGTAGCTCCGCGATGGCTTTGTCGTAATCTTTTTGGGCGAGAGCAATCGTGCCGCCCAGTTGGTGCGACTGTCTTACCTGCCCCGGATTCCTCGAAGCCTCTGCGCCCTTGCGAAATTCTTCCGCCTCCGCCTTCGCCGCCGTGAAGTCGTTCTTCGCAAGCGCGACTGTGGCTAGGTTGTAATGGTGAAAGAGTTTCGTATTGTCCTTAATCTTCTGAGAGAGATTGGAAGCTTCGGTCATCTTGAGGATGCGTTCAAACACCTCCTTCGCTTCCGCAGGTTTTCCCATTTCAAGGAGAATGTTTCCTTTGGCTTGAAGGTCGCCCGTCATCGCCGCCGTATCGTTTATCTTCTCGGCTATGGCGTACTGCTTGTCCATATCCGCGAGCGCATCGTCAGGCTTGCCTCTATCAACATCAACGACAGCCATGCCAAAGAGCGCGAGACGGCGATCACCGTCGCTGCGCGCTTTCTCTGTGATTTTCTGTAACTCTGCCGCAGCTTCGTCGTGCTTGCCCATGTACATCAGGGCAGCGGCAATGGCGAAGTGCGAGTTGATGAAATGCTCGTCAATCGAGAGGGCTTTGCGATACTGCGTGATTGAGTCGTCGAACTTACCCATCTTCAAGAGCAATTCGGCGTAGGAGTCGTAGGGGTTCGGGTCGTTAGGTATCAACTCGATGTACTTCCTGAACGCTTGCTCGGCGTTGGTGTAATCACTCTGTTGACGGTAAGCGTAGCCGAGGATGTTATAGGCAGGCGAGTAGTTGGGCGCAAGCTCTGTGGCTTTCCTGTACTGCTCGATGGCCTTCGCGTAATCCTGCTGGCCGAAGTAGTAACCGCCTAGAGTGAAGCGCGCGCGTTCTTCATTCGGATAGGCGGCAACAAGCTTGTCAAGATACTCTTTCTGTTTCGCTACGTCGCCGTTAGCTCCCGCCTCGGTGGCAAGAATGAGCAGCCGCTCTCCCTCCGTAGCCTTATCCTTGAGGCTCACGGCCTTCTTGAGATGGTCGAAAAATTCTTTTGCGGTTTGAGAAGAATTGGCACGGCTGAGTTCCGCGTAGGCAAAATTCGGATCGAGCGAGATGGCTTTATCGAAATGCTGTATGGAGTCTTGCGCGAGGAGTCTTTCGGCGAGGTCACGTCCTTGCAGGAACTCTTTTCTCGCTTCCTCTGACGCTGTGGTGATGGGGAGCTTTCCTGTATTCGGCGGAGCGTTGGCAGATAAGGCAGTGGCATCGGGGGACTTTTCGTTGCTGCTCGCTGCGGCACAGCCGGTCCACGCTGCGGCACCGATTCCAACAGTCGCAACCAAAAGGAACAGCATAAAACTATTACGGCACATGGGGCATCTCCTTTGAATTTTTAATCAAGCGAGTGATTCGCAGTCAGTGGCTATCGCATCACGATCTTTAAGACGAGGTAGGCCAGTTCCCGAATGGTTATCCAATAGGAAAGAAAAGTCGGAGATCGGATGCGTCCATTCGTAACAATTAAGTATAGGCTGGCACAGTCGAAATGGAAGATTTATGTGACGGGAAGGCTTATTTTAGGGATGAAATGCCGGAAAGCGGCTAAGTAATACCGGATTGCAAGATAAAATGAGGTTGAAGTTAATTCTGGAAGAAGCGGGGGCCGCGCCCACCTTCCTGATTGCGCTGTGCGAAATTGAATGATTCAACCGGGAAAGTCCACAGGTTAGAAAGGTCAGCAAAAAATCTGAGACAGAAAAGCGAACAGGCGCGGCAGCCATGTTGGCCTCGCGCCTGTTCAATTTCCGGCTACTGTCCTCACC
>JBAWGU010000031.1:0-5676 GCA_049593215.1 Pyrinomonadaceae bacterium | reverse complement strand
GTCACATCGGCCACGCTCTGCAAGGCTGCGAGGCGTGCGGCCTCTGCTACTTCCGCTTCCGCGAGAGCCGCGCTGCGACGCTCAGTGACTTCGAGTTGTTCCTGCGAGAGCCGCGCGGCATCATCCGCAACGACGCGCATGTGTCTTTCCGCGCGCTCAATCTCCTGAGCAAGCTGCGCCGCAGTCAACTCACGCGCAACAGCATCGCGCTCCTCGCGCCCGATGACTTCGTTGAGCAGCACCACGCCGTCTTCAAGCTCTGCGAGACGCGCACGCGCTTCACTCACAGCGCGCTCGACCGTTGCCATTTCCGCTTCAAGCTCGACGGCGCGCGATTCCAGCTCGCGCAACTCGCGTTTGAACGCGAGCAGCCCCGCGCCTTCTTCCAGAGCGCGCTCGTCTCCTGCCGTGATGAGTTGTCCACCTGATACCCAATCACCGTCTCTGGTCACGTACATCTCGCCCGTGCTGAGAGACGAAAGCATCGCATGTTCAAGATCGTTGATGATGCGCGCATTCATCCTCTGCGGCAGCGTGCGATTGAGCACCGCGAGAATCTCAGGCGGCGCACCGAGCAGATCGCCTATACGCAAGCCATCAGAATTTTCTTCCAGATGAGAAGCGTGCTGATGAATATCTTGAGAGCTGGCGGCATCAACATTCCGCCGTGCGAACGCTTCATGCTCATCAGGCGAATCGTTCTTCAACTCTAAACCCGTCGCTGCTTCCGTCTCTTCGCTTGCGCCGTGCAGACCGACGACCAGAAAACTTGCGCGGCCCGCGTCATGTGCTCTGAGCCATTGCGCCGCGCGAGCAGCATCGTCAGGCGTCGGCACAATCACGGATTGCAGGGACGACCCCAACACGCCTTCAACCGCGCGCTCCCACTGCGGCTCAACGTCGAGCATGTCTGCGAGCGTGCCCATGAAATGAAAATCTTCCGGCGCATCGTCTGTTTGAAAGAGCCTCTGAACGGCTTGAGAATAATGCGCACGTTGCTCGTCCAACTCTTTCAAAGTATCCAGACGATGGCGCACGCGCGAAAATTCTTCGCGCACACGGCCCTGCTCCGCGTCCGCATCGGCAACGGCTTCGTGCGATTGCACGACGGAGTGAACAGCCGCTTCGCGCTCGGCAATAAGCTGAGCCAGATGCTCGCGCGCACGCGCTATCTCAAGCCCCAGACTTTCTGCTTCCGCAGTGCGTTCGCCGTGAATGCTCTGAGCGCGTTCACCTTCGCGCGCGAGTCCTTCAGCCTGAAGTGCGAGCCTTTCAAGCGCGGATTCAAGCTGGCGTCCAATCTCCATCAGACGCTCTGCGACAGCCGTGTGCGTGAGAAGCTCTGCGCGCACGCTCTCAATCAACGCTTCGGCCTCTATCACTTCACTGACGCGCTGGCCGTATGCGCTCTCCGCCGTAGAAAGCACGAGCGCGCTCTCTTCGCTCGCCTCGCGCAGGCTTGCATCAAGCTCACGCAGGCGCGTCACTTCCGCCTCGACATTGACGATGCGCGCGGCGAGAGTCTCTATCTCGCTCTCAATCTCAGCGCGGCGTTTTTCAAGAGAGGCCGCCTGCTCTTCCTGATAAACCTTCTCGCGCACGCGGCGATCACGCTGCAACTCAGACTCGGCTGCCAGCGCGCGTGCATCCGAGAGCGCGTCTTCGAGCGTGCGCGCTTCCTGCGTAGCGTTGCGCGCATCTTCTTCGCGCTTCTGAAGCTCTTCGACAAGTGCGCGTTCTTCACGACCGGATTCGTCAAGCTGCGTGCGCGTCTCTTCCAGCAGAGACGAGAGCGTGCGCTCCTCCGCGACGTAAACGCGGCGTAGAAGCTCCCGAAGCTCTTCGCGCAGGATGCGATAGCGGCGCGCTTTTGATGCCTGACGGCGAAGGCTGCCAACCTGTCTTTCAATTTCGGAGATGATGTCCGAGACGCGGCTGAGGTTAGAGCGCGCAGACTCTAAACGCGCTTCTGCTGCGCGCTGGCGCACGCGAAACTTTGAGATGCCTGCGGCCTCTTCAATAATCGTGCGGCGGTCCATCGGCTTGGCAGAAAGAATCTGGCCGATGCGCCCCTGCTCGATGATTGCGTAGTGCGCGCCCGATAGTCCTGTGCCTGAAAAGAGATCGTGTATGTCGCGCAAACGGCACAGCCGACCGTTGAGCAAGTATTCGCTCTCGCCCGAACGATAGAGGCGGCGCGTTACTGAAACAGCTTCGCCCGGCGCAAACTCCAGAGCCAGACGGCTCGGACGCCAGTGACGCTTAGCATGATGAGCTTTTGTTTGAACGGCAAGAGCGTTCGCAGCATCCGCCGCAACGCCTTCCGCCTGAGACTCATTTGCGCCCGGCTGCTGTTCAGCGTTCGGTTCTTCTACTGCCTGCCCTGCGCTCGCATCAACAGTTGAAGCCGCTTCCGTTTGTTCAGAAGCAACAAGCAGGGGCGCAGACTGCGCTTCGCCTTCAACGGCTATCTCTTCCGTCTCGGGCGCGAGCTTCTCTTCGATCTCTATGCTGTGCTGGTCTATCTCTTCGAGCGTAGAATCTATGTCGTCAATGTCCGGCTCGTGCTCAACCGTCTCGTCTCGCACCATGTGCAGGACGACTTCGGCCATGCCGCTCGGCGGGCGATTGCGCGAGCCTTGAAAGATGACATCTTTCATCTCCGCGCCGCGCAGTTGCTTGACACGTTGTTCGCCCAGAACCCATGCGATAGCGTCTGCGACATTCGATTTGCCGCAGCCGTTCGGCCCGACAACGGCTGTGATGCCGTCGCCTGTAAAGACAAGTTCTGTGTAGTCGGCGAATGATTTGAAGCCTGTGATCTCTAAGCGTTGAAGTTTGAACATGCGTCCGCTCTGGTAAAGACGACTCCGAGCCTCTCAGGATAGCGCAAGTGCTATTGCTAGAGCACCATGCGGGAGAGAGACACTATATGTTGGACTCCGCAGGGATGTCAACCGAAACATTAACTGAGAAAAGCTTAATTATGTCAGAGAGAAGTTTAAGGTCAAATCAGAAAGCGTAATAGCGGGGCAGACGGGTTCACGCAAGGGCGCGAAGAACAGAAAGACTAAAGACCGCAAAGGTGTTGAGTGCTTCGCCAGCGTTCTTTGGATTTTCTTTTCTTTACGCCTTTGCGAGAAACTGCTTGTTTGAGGGCCACTCTCGCGCTGTTAGATGTAGAAGAAGATTTCCGAATCTTATGTACCCCAAAGCAATTAGCGAGTTTCTCTAAGGGCTTCGATGAGACGGTCAATGTCCTCTTCATTATTGAAGAAGTGCGTGGCAACGCGTATGCCCTGCGGTTTCTCTGTGACGTAGATTTGGCGGCGCGCGAGTTGCGCAACCACGCGTTGAGGACGTTCGGCAGCAACGAGCGTTTCGGCGGAGCGCATCGTTTCCTCTCTGAGCGGCGAGAGAACATGCCATCCCGCTTCCGTCAGACGCTCCGTCAAATAACGGTTCAACGCGAGTGCGCGTTGCTCTATATTCTTGATTCCAATCTCCGAGATGTAATCAACCGACGCGCCAATGGCAAAGATTCCCGCGAAGTGTGGACAGCCAAGCTCTGCGCGCGCTCCCATGTCTTTGCGCAGGCGAATCTCATCGTTGCGATCCCCGTAAGGGTCTACGACGCTCATCCAACTGATGGCGCGCGGGCACGTCTCTTCCAGAAGCTCGCGCTTCAAATAAACGAAGCCTGAGCCATAGCCGGAGAGCATCCACTTGTGCCCCGTCGCGCACAGAGCATCAATCTGCATCCGCTTCACATCTATCTCAAAGACGCCCGCAGACTGGCTCGCGTTGACGACAAACGCATGACTGCCTTTGTTTCGTCCAAACTCTTCAAGGTCTGCGCGAAAGCCGTTTGAATATTGCACATGGCTAATGGAGATGACGCCTGCTGTGTCCGTCATCGCCCCGCGCACATCTTCAACACGTAACTCTCCATCCACAGCCTTGACGAAATTAACGCGCACGCCCCTGTGCATCCACGTGATTGTCGAAACCGGAAACTCCAACTCGCATGAGATAACTTCGCCTCTGCCCGACAGAGCATCAACTATCAGATTCATCCCGGACGAAGTATTAATCGTCAGCGCAACTTCATCAGGCTCCGCGTTGATAAATCGCGCAACACGCTTCCTCACTTCCTCACGCCGCGCCAGCCACTCATCCCAGGGGCCGTCGGCCTTTAACATCATCTCCCTGTAAAACCCCGTCGCAGCCTCCGTCACCTGACGCGACAGAGGCCCCGCCGCCGCGCTATTCAAATAGACGACGCTCTCCGTTACAGGAAACTCACGCCTCACCTTCTCCCAATCAACACTATCAGCCATTTCAGATTTCCAACTTTAAGAGAAGAAACAATTAACAGGATGGACAGGATAAACAGGATAAAAGGAATGATGAACGAGGAATGATGAATGATGAATAGAAAACCTTTTGTCTTTCATTCCTCCTTCATCGTTTCTTCTGTATCCTGTCTATCCTGTCCATCCCTGTTAATTTATTTTCCGAATCACATTCCGATATTCTTCAAATGATAACGCTCCGTGTCGTAGTAGCGTGCAACGTCTACAGTGTTGATCTTGCCGAGCACGGATGAGATGTCAACGAGCGAGAGGTCGCAGGCGGGAGCGATGCCGCGCGCAGAGATCATCTTGCCAAACTCGCCGCGCGCAACCGCTTCCGCCGCTCGCGCTCCGAACATGAGTCCCATGATGCGATCCGTAGGCGAAGGGTGACCGCCTCGCTGCGGGTGACCGAGCATCACTGAGCGTGCTTCATAATTCGTCTCGCTCATAATCCTGCGCGCAAGGACTTCGCCGATACCGCCGAGGCGCACGTGGCCGAAAGCGTCGTGGCGATCATCTATGGTGATGACTTCGCCGTCCTCTGCATAAGCCCCTTCGGCAACCACGATGACGGAGTAACGTGGACCAGAGTGCTCACGATGATGCACGCTCGTGTCGCCGAGTCGCTCTTGAAGAAGCTGGTACACTTTCTCGTAGCGAAAAGGATGCTCAGGGATGAGTATGAGATGCGCGCCGCCCGCGACGCCTGACCAGAGAGCGAGATGGCCCGCGTGACGGCCCATCACTTCGACGACCTGCACCCAGCCATGCGACCCCGCAGGCGTGCGCGAACGCTCTATCACTTCCGTCACGTTTCTGAGCGCAGTGTCGAAGCCGAGCGTGTAGTCCGTGCCCTCAAGGTCTTTATCAATCGTCTTCGGCACGCCGACAACATTCACGCCCATGCTTGAGAGACGCGCGGCGACTCCTAAAGTATCTTCGCCGCCGCACGCGACAATCGCATCGAGGCCGAGCTTAGCGATGTTCTCAACCACCTCGCCCGAACGATCAATGCGCTCGCCTTCTTTGGTCGTCGTCTTAAACGGATTAGTTCTCGAAGAGCCTAGATTCGTTCCGCCATCTCTATCCCAACGCCGAACCTTTTCTCTACCAAGCGGCAAGACATCCGGCAGAGGATTAAGTAGCGCACGCCACCCGTCGAAAAGACCCGTCACTTCGATGTCGAGTTCGGAAGCCCTGTAAACCAAACCCTTGATTGCAGGATTGAGGCCCGGCGCATCGCCTCCCCCGGTTAGCACTCCAATACGTTTTATTTCACCCATGACTGTTTATGAGGTGATAGGTGATGGGTGATAGG
>JBAWGU010000030.1:0-2249 GCA_049593215.1 Pyrinomonadaceae bacterium | reverse complement strand
CGTTGACTTCTCCCGCCGATGAATCGGCTGGCTCAAGTCGGAGCATCGCTGACGCGATGGCGGCGGAAGTTACTTTTCAGACCCGCTCTTAGTCTTATTAAACGTCTATTGATAACACGAAAGTTTATAATTTCCCTCTTCACTTCTGGTCCAAAAGTTTTTGATGCTGCGAGAACCACGTATAGAGTTCCATATTCTCGTAAGTGTCGAGGATGAAATGATCTCTGTCAGGATAGACCGTGAGCTTCACACGGCGATTGCCGAGAGCCTGCAAAGCCTTGACCATCGTCTCGGATTCGCTGAGCGGAACTAAATCATCCTTTGCTCCATGAAAGACCCACACGGGCATCTCTTTAAGACGCGCGGCCCATGTTTCAATCACAGGCCCGCCGCTCATCGGAGCAATCGCCGCGAACCTCTCAGGATGCTTGTAAGCAAGATACCACGTGCCGCGCCCGCCCATGCTATGCCCTGTCAGATAAACGCGCGACACGTCAACGGCGTAATGCTTTGAGACTTCATCGAGGATGGCGATGAGCGTCTCCGTGTCTGTCCAGATTTCTCCTTCAGGACATTGCGGCGAGACGACGATGAAAGGAAACGACCTATCTTTTTCAACCAGCGCAGGCAGGCCATACTCTCGCACCTTCTCAATATCGTTGCCGCGCCGCGAGCCGCCATGCAGGTACATGATGAGCGGCCAACGCCTGTGTCTGTCTCTTCCATACTCTTCGGGAAGAAAAAGAAGATACTGCGCGCCGACCGTCCGGCTGATTCGACGCTTGAGCCGATGCGCGTGCTGGCCCCTAATCGCCTGAGCTTTTGAGAGCGATTGCGCCTCAGCTAAAAGAACCAAAGCCAGCGTTATCAAACAGGCCGTGAGCCATCTCTTCACTGTTATCTTCAACATGAATCTTTCCGCAATATTACACTTGACCGCAGATTATCGAGAATAAGTATTGACTCTTTTACGTGATTTAGCATAGAAGCGTTCAGCAAATAGTTAAGGGAGTGAGAAGAAGAGATGAATACTGTCTGCGGTAATTGCGGGGCTTCGGTGATCGAAGGGTCTGCTGCCTGTCCTGTGTGCGGAGAGCCGCTCTTTAATCTTCAGGGCGAACCGAACAGGCCGCAGCAGCAGTATGGCTCGCCGCAAATGGGCATGGGCGGGCAGGGCTACGGCGGGCCGCCAGCCAAAAGCGGCGGCAAGAAAATCTTTGCCATCATCGGCACGCTCGGCTGTCTGGGCGTGATTGCAATCGTCGGCATCGCAGGCTTCCTGATTTACGTTGGCTCTCAACGGAACGCGAACAGCAACAGGATAGAGTATAACTTCAACGTCTCGCCATCGCCGCGCGCGACGCCCTCACCCTATGCAACTATTCCGCCGCCGCCGAACGTAAATATGCCGCGCGGTACTGGAGGTAACACCATCAGCGGCGGCGTGCTCAACGGCAAAGCTATCTCGAAACCTGCTCCTGTGTATCCGCCGGTTGCTAAAGCCGCGAAAGCTTCGGGCACGGTGGTCGTGCAGGTGACTGTGGATGAATCCGGCAAAGTTATTTCGGCAAAGGCTATCTCAGGCCATCCGTTGTTGCAGGCGGCAGCGGTGCAGGCCGCTTATCAAGCGCAATTTACCCCGACAAAACTGAGCGGCCAACCCGTGAAAGTGACAGGCGTGCTGACATACGTGTTCGAGCCGCAATAAAGCGAGCCGAAGCTTTCGACAAAAAAGTTTCTTGCACAAAAATTTCGTTGAGCGCAAACTGTTAATGCGCATCGCGCGCGGCGTCTCTGATAGAGAGGCGCATCGAGACAAATCAAAGACGGAAACTTCTGGTCAACGAAGATGGATGAAGAGCGAAGAAGATCGGAGCGCATCCCTTTAAGCATTGAGGCGCGATGGGAAGGACTCTCAAGCCAGCACACGGCGCGCGTCAGCGACATCAGCATTGGCGGATGCTTCCTTGACACCACAGTGACCGCCACAGAGGGCGAGCCAATCAACTTTGAGATCAAGCTGCCCACGGGCGCGTGGCTTCCACTGCGCGGCCAAGTCGCCTTTCATCAACACGGTGTCGGCTTCAGCGTGAGATTTCTCGATCTGACGGAAGAAGAGCACTTTGCCCTCACAAAATTAATCAACAGATAAGAGTAGAAGCCAGAATAAATATTACGGTTATCAATAGAGTGCGACCGTTTAGAGGCGGGCTTGCCCGCCGTCGCAAGTTGAAGCGGCGGGCACAGCC
>JBAWGU010000029.1:0-5544 GCA_049593215.1 Pyrinomonadaceae bacterium | reverse complement strand
ACTCGTCGTCGCCTTCGCCTCTTCACCCTTTGCCGCGATTATCGAGTTGACGAACGGCAACTGGATAGACCCACGCGTTGCAGCTTCAATGGGCGGCATTATCCTTGTCGTCATGTTCCTTTACTTCGCAGCTTCGACCGCGCTCACAGGCCGCACGTGGGGCATGTCGCTCTTCTCTCTTCGCGCAGTTGATGTCAACACGGGTCTGCATCCGACGACAAAACAATCCATAGGGCGCGCGATACTCTACATCCTCTCGCTCGCCACCGCCTGCCTCGGCATTCTCTACGCCCTCTTCGATGCGGAAGGCCGCACGGCTCACGACATACTCACAGGCACAACCGTCGTCAAAGAATAAAGATAAGGCAAAAGGTAAAAGTAAAAAGGCAAAAGTCATGGGGGAAGCCACTTTTTAATTAAATGTTGGCTTCCCCGCACTTTTTACTTTTGCCCTTTTACTTTTGCCTTGTTTTACTTGAGTTGTGGACGATCAAACTATCAAACAGATTGTGGAAGAGATTGCGCCTGTGCTGACGGGGCGCGTGATGGGGAAGGTGTTTCAACTCTCGCGCGTTTCAGTCGCCATTGATTTTCGGACGGGCGACGGGCGTTATCTCTTCACGAGCGTTGAGCCTGCGCGGCCTCGCATCTACATGATTGCGCGCCGTGTGCGCGATCTTGAGAAGGCATCTCTTACCAACTCGCAATTCGCGCTCGTGCTGCGCAAACACTTAGGCGGCGCGAGAGTTATGTCTGTCAGCAAGGATGAGGGTGATCGTGTTGTGCGTCTCTCTTTTCAGACGGAAGATGAGATTGGCAACACGCATATTCGCCTGCTCGTCATTCAACTAACAGGCAGGACTGCGAACATTCTTCTGCTTGATGGAAGTCAACGTATCATTGATGCGCTTCGTCAGCCGCGCGGCGAGGGACAAGAGGTTGGCGACATCTATCAACCGCCGCAGCAACGCGCGGGCAGCGCACATTCCCCCAAAACTCTTGAGCAAGGCTCATTCGAGACGCTGAGCGAAGCTGCCGACAATTTTCATCTACATCTTGAAGCGGAACGCGCTTTCGAGCAGCGCGCGGCACGGGAGCGCGAACGTCTTCGCAAAGAGATTGGGCAGCGAGAGAAGTTGCAGAAGCATTTGAAGAGCGACCTTGCCGCACACGGCGACGCAGAGGAACATAAGCGTATTGGAGATTTGCTCCTTGCCAACATTGCGACGGCGGAGCGGCAGGGCAACAAAGTCGCGCTCACAGATTTTTATGCGGAAGATGCCCCGCGCATTGAAGTTGAAGTTGATGAAAACCTCTCTTTGCAGGAAGAGGCGGCGCGTCGCTTCGCGCGTTATGGAAAGGCCAAGCGTGCCGCGCAGGAGATTGCGCGGCGGCTCGCTTCGCTGGAAACGGAGCTTGCAACTCTGCGAGAACGAAAGGCGTTGCTGGAGAAAATCGTGGCCGAACGCGACGAGGCTGCGCTCGCAGATTTTACAGGCGAGAAAGCGACAGAAAAGAAAACTGCCAGACAGAAGGCGGCGGAAACAGTTCCGGGCGCGCGCCGTTATCGGTCTTCGGATGGATATGAAATCTTAGTCGGACGCGCCGCGCGCGATAACGACCACCTGACTTTCCGTGTTGCGCGACCGCACGACCTCTGGCTCCACGCGGCAGACTATCCGGGTTCTCATGTCATCGTTCGCAACCCCACTCGCGCAGAGATTCCGCATCGCACCATCATCGAGGCAGCGCAACTCGCAGCCCAATTCAGTCAGGCACGCCGCGACGGAAAAGTTGACGTTCATTACACGCCAAGAAAATTTCTCTCCAAACCCAAAGGCGCTGCCCCCGGCCTCGTGCGCATGTCCAGCTTCCGCAGCATCACGGTCGAACCGGGTGACAATCTCGAAAGAGCATAAGCCGGGAGCGCAGGCATCTTGCCTGCCAAGCGAGCCATCGCTCGCTCAAAGAGTTTCGCGTTCATTCAATATTGAAACCATCTCTCCCTTTGTTCGCGCCTTCGGCACTCAAAGCAGGCAGGATGCCTGCGCTCCCAGCTAAACCGCTCACTTTCTCAGCACATCGCACAAACTTTTGCCATAGCATCCGTGTAGCTTGTGTGATTCGTAGATACTGAAAAAGGAATTATCAATTTAATGAGCACAAATTTTATAGAGCCTCTTGAGCAGATTGCTTCAACTGTGCTGGATCGCATTGCGGATGTGTTTGTCGGCGAGGCTTCGACGTTACGTGATGGCACGGAGCATCGCGGCGTGGAGTTGCCGCGCGATCTTTACGCGCACGCGGAAGCGCAGACCGAGTGGTGGTATTACACGGGGCACATGGAAACCGAATCGCACGCACGCTTCGGTTTCGAGATGGTCTTTTTCAAGCGGCGCACGGACCTAGACCGCTTCGGCGTAGTGCCTTTGCGTCTCATCGCAAACCCGCTCTACCTTGCGCATTTCGCTGTGACGGATGAAGCAGGGCAGAGTTTTCGTTATGAGCATCGTAAAAGCTCAAACGGGCCGCTCGATCTGAAAGCGCAGGCGAGCGAGAAGCAGTTTTACCTGCGGCTTGGCAACTGGTCCATACGCGAAGCGCACGGCGCGCACATCCTGAGAGCAACGCTGGGAGACGATCTGATTTTTGAAGCTTCTTTGAAAAGCATGAAGCCTCCTGCGCTCAACGGGCACGAAGGCGTGGGCGTCAGTTTCAAAGATGAAGGCGAGGCTTCTCGTTACTTCTCTTTCACGCGCATGGCTGCTGAGGGGCGTATCACATGGCACGGGCGAACGGAGCGATTCACAGGCTCTGCGTGGATGGATAGAGAGTTTGGCACATGGCGCACGACGGATAACCAGAAGGGCTGGGATTGGTTCAGCGTGCAGATGGAGACGGGCGCGGAGGTGATGGTTTATCACCTGCGCAACGGTGCGGGCGAGCCTTCTGCGTTTTCGAGCGGAACATTCGTTGACGCTCAGGGCAATGCAACGCATCTGGCGCGCGAGGATTTTATGCTTGAAGCTCTGGGCCGTTGGCACAGCACGCGCACGGGCGCAACGTATCCGAGCGGGTGGCGTCTGAGAGTTCCGCGCTTCGGCGTTGATGTAAGCGTGATGCCCGTGATAAAGGACCAGGAATTAGACACGCGCGGGACGACGATGATTGTTTACTGGGAAGGTGCGTGCGATGTGCGCGGGCGGCACGGGCTTGAGGAAACTGCGGGTCGTGCTTATGTTGAACTCGTCGGCTACGACCGCTCGCACGAGAGTCCGTCGCTCACCACGTTTCTTTTCGGCGGCGCGCTTGACCAGCGTTGGCGCAGCATCTTCGGATGAAGCCGCGCTTGAATTTAAGCGTGTAGGATATTCATATCTACTGAACGGATTACGAACAAACTGGGGCACGCGCTCTGTAGTTGGTCTCAGGGTTTTTTAGTGGTATTGTCTTTGCCATCAGAACAACCCCGAAACTGAGAACGCAGCATCGGCTCTTCAAAGCAGGATGCGCAGGTTTCTATTTTGAATGTAGAGGAGAGAAATACAATGGGACTCTTTGACAAAATGTTTGGAAGTGGCGCTGGCACAGCCGCCGCAACCGCGCCCGACTCGCAACAGCGATTCAACGAACTGAAGGGCAAATACCAATCGCTGCTCAACGTCGTCGAGCAAGAGAAGGTGCAGTTGGAGAACCTGCACGTGCAGGACAACAAGCTTTTCATCAAGGGCATCGCGCCGTCAGATGATGCCAAGAATAAGCTCTGGGATCAAATCAAGCTCATTGATGGAAACTACGACAATGATCTCACCGCTGATTTCTCAGTGGACGAGAGCCGCGCCGAGAGCCAGCAGCAGAACGCGCAGAGCTACACGGTCCAGGGCGGCGACACGCTCTCGAAGATTGCAAAGCATTTTTATGGCGACTCTCACGAGTACATGAAAATCTACTACGCCAATCAAGATCAGTTGTCTGACCCGGACAGCATTAATGTCGGGCAGGAGTTGAAGATTCCTCAATAGACAGTCAGCACCATCAAGTATGAGACCGTTTAGAGGAGGTCTATGACCGCCGTTGCAAGTTGAGGCGGCGGTCATAGACCGCCTCTAAACGTCAGGTAATTTTTAATTGGCCTATTCCACCGCAGCCCGCGCTCACATCTCAACTCTTGCATAGCCTCTTGCTTTTGTTTCCTCTTCATGCAAAAAATTGGTCTTATGAGTTCACAACAAGAGAAGCAGGATCATTCGTCAGAACTTTTCGCTCGCGCGGTTGAGCTAATTCCGGGCGGAGTCAATTCGCCTGTGCGCGCTTTTCGCGGAGTCGGCGGCACGCCGCGCTTCATCAAGAGCGCGCAGGGCGCGAGCGTGACGGATGTTGACGGGCGCACCTACGTTGATTACGTAGGCTCATGGGGTCCGATGATCTTGGGCCATGCCGATAAGGAAGTTGTCGAAGCTCTGCGTGAAGCCTTAGCGCGCGGCACAAGCTACGGTGCGCCGACGGAGTTAGAGATAGAGGTCGCGGAAGAGATTGTCGCTGCCGTGCCATCTATCGAGATGGTGCGGATGGTCAATAGCGGGACGGAAGCAACGATGTCTGCGATACGTCTCGCGCGCGGCGTGACGGGCCGCAACAAGCTCATCAAGTTTGAAGGCTGCTATCACGGCCACGGCGATTCCCTGCTGGTCAAAGCAGGCTCCGGCGTTGCGACACTCGGCTTGCCTGACAGCCCGGGCGTTCCCGCTTCGGTCGCGCAGAACACTCTGACAGTTCCTTACAACGACGCGTCTGCGCTCGAAAAAGTTTTCGATGAACACGAAGACATCGCTGCCGTCATCATAGAGCCTGTCGTCGGCAACATGGGCTGCGTGCCGCCGCGCGTTGGCTATCTACAGAAAGTTCGTGAATTGACGAAGACGCACGGCGCGCTGCTCATCTTCGATGAGGTGATGACAGGATTTCGACTCGCGCGCGGCGGAGCGCAGGAGCTTTACAATGTGATGCCTGACATCACTACGCTCGGCAAGATTATCGGCGGCGGCCTGCCCGTCGGCGCATACGGCGCGAGCCGCGAGATTATGAACCACATCGCGCCCGCAGGCCCTATCTATCAAGCGGGCACGCTCTCCGGCAATCCTCTGGCGATGACCGCGGGACTCACAACTCTAAAACGGCTGCGCGATAAATCCGTTTATGAAAAACTCGAACGCGCGGGCCAACGCCTCTGCGACGGGATGAGCGAAGCTGCGCGCGAAGCGGGAATTGAAACCGTCACCAACCGCGTCGGCTCTATGTGGACAACTTTCTTTACGAATGAACCCGTTTACGATTGGACCACAGCCTCAAAGAGCGACCGCGACCACTTCGGCAGATTCTTTCACGCGATGCTCGACGAAGGCATCTATCTCGCGCCCTCGCAATTCGAAGCGGGCTTCATCAGCACCGCGCACACAGACCGATTGATTGAGAGAACCATTGAGGCTACGCGCGTAGCTTTTAAGAAAAGCTTGTAAAAAAAACTGTCCGTAGTCCGTTGTCCGT
>JBAWGU010000028.1:0-1594 GCA_049593215.1 Pyrinomonadaceae bacterium | reverse complement strand
TTTCATTCATCATTCATCATTCCTCGTTCATCATTTCTCTTTATACTTGCTCTTAAATGAAACCAACACGCAAACGTCGCAGCAGCCCACGCCAGCGTTCTCTTGAAGAGCGCATCGCGGAGCGTTTGCGCTCGCGCACAGTTGAAGACGCAAGGCTCCGCGCTCGTCAGGTGCAAGGCAAGCTGCGCCGCTTCGTCAGCGCAAACTTTCGCAAAGATGAGGTGATTGCATCGCTCGCGCTGCGTCAGGGCGACTGCAATCGTTGCGGCGCGTGCTGCGAGCTTCTCTTCAAATGTCCTTTTCTTAAAAAACACGAGGACGGCACGTCCACCTGCGGCATCTACGAAGACCGGCCCAACCAGTGCCGACTCTTTCCCATTACCAAGCGCGACCTCGAAGAAGTGCGCGGAACATGCAGCTTCTACTTCATAGAGAAGCCCGTCAAATTAGAGAAAGCAAGCTAAACGCTGTCCGTTGTCCATAGTCCGTTGTCAGTAGTTTGTTTTTACAACGGACAACTGGCAACGGACTATGGACAATTTTTATGATTATTGTTGTCATCGGCGCACAGTGGGGCGATGAAGGCAAGGGCAAGATTGTTGACCTCCTTGCCGAACGCTTCGACATCGTTGCGCGCTGTCAGGGTGGACACAACGCGGGCCACTCCGTTCAAGTCGGGGATAGCTCTTTCGTGCTTCACCTGCTGCCTTCAGGCATCGTGCATCCGGGTAAGACCTGCGTCATCGGCAACGGCGTCGTGCTCGACCCGAAAGCCTTCTTTGAAGAGGCCGACCGCCTCGGCGAACAAGGCATCGCCGTCACACCCGAACGCGTCCTCATCAGCTCGCGCGCTCATCTCATACTTCCCTATCACCGCGCGTTGGACCACACCAGCGAAGAACGTCTCGGCAATGAAAAAGTCGGCACAACACTTCGCGGCATTGGTCCAGCTTACGAAGACAAAGCCGGACGGCGCGGCATACGCGTCGCCGATGCAATCGTGCCGGACGTTCTGCGCTCGCGCATCGAAAGAAATTTAGAAGACGCCAACCGCATCATCGTCGCCTACGGCGGGCAAGCCCTTGACCCCGACGAAATTTTCGCAGAGACCTCGCGCCTCGCCGAACGCATCTCGCCCTTCATCAAAGACACGACGCATTTCATGAACAAGGCCGCGAGCGAGGGCCGCACAATCCTGATTGAAGGCGCGCAGGCCACGCTCCTTGACGTAGATCACGGCACATATCCGTTCGTCACTTCTTCAAACACAACAGCCGGAGGCGCGTGCATCGGCACAGGACTCGCGCCGCAACGCATCACAGGTGTGCTCGGCATCGTCCGCACCTACACGACGCGCGTCGGCGAAGGACCATTCCCGACAGAGATGCTCAAGGGCGAAGCAGAGATGGGCCAACTGATACGCGAGCGCGGGCGCGAGTACGGCGCATCAACAGGTCGCCCGCGTCGCTGCGGCTGGTTCGACGCCTTCGCCACGCGCTACGCCGCAGAGATCAACGGCTTCTCCTCCGTCGCCTTAACCAAGCTCGACGTACTCGACGCGCTGGACGAAATCAAAGTCTGCACGGGCTATCGC
>JBAWGU010000027.1:0-2489 GCA_049593215.1 Pyrinomonadaceae bacterium | reverse complement strand
CCCCATGCCCAACACCTCATGCCCCGCGCGCGCGGCGAAACGCCCCACACTGCCCCCGACAAAACCGCGACTTCCTGTGATAAGAATTCTCATTTTAATAGTCCGAGAGACTCAAGTCTCAGAGTCTGAAGTCCGAAGGCCAAATGATTTTTCTTTTGACTCCAGACTCTAGACTTCAGACTCTCGGACTTTTCTCTTCACTCATCACTCCCTTCCTGATGATTTCCCCTATGACCTGTGGCGTGAAATGTTTTTCGATGTGGGCATAGCCGTGATCGGAAAGCCGTTGCCAGAGGTCTTTTTGAAGATAAGCTTTTGCGACGGCATCTGCTAACTCTGGCGGCGTGTCTGCGATCAATGCTTCTTCGCCGTTTGTGAATCCCATGCTCTCTGCGCCGATAGAAGTTGTGACGACGGGCAGGCCGTAGGCCAGCGCTTCTCCGATCTTGCCTTTGACGCCCGCGCCGAAACGCAGGGGGGCAACGAAGACGCGGCAGCTTTGAAATAGAGGACCAATGTCAGGCACGTAGCCCAGCACGCGCACAGCTTCCGAAGTGTAAGCCGCAATCTCAGGCGTCACGTTGTCGCCGACGATGTAGAGCTTCACGCCCTCGATTGATTTTTGGATGAGCGGAAAAATCTCTTCTACAAGATAGCGCACGCCGTCGCTGTTCGGCGGGTGAATCAGGTTGCCGAGGAAGAGTATGTCTCGCCGCTCTTCAAAAGTTTTTCCGCGAGCATGAAGTTGATGAATCGTCGGGATAACTTCGATGGGAACTGTCGGGACTTCTTCGTTGATCACTCTTTTATCTTCCGAAGAGTTGCACCAGACCAGATCGCTTGAGCGCGCAAGCTCCAGCTCAAGTTTTTTGTAGCGCGCCGCCGCTTCCGCAGTCTTCGCGTCTCCCGTCAGCGCATACTCGCGTCCGAGACGAAGGAAATAAGCGTCCACCATGTCGAAGACAATCTTGATTTTTTTGTCTCTCCGGCGGATTGCGTGGAGCGTTGCGCCTGCTACGTCGGGTCGGCTCAAAATGGCTGCGCGAAAATTTCTCGCTTTGAGCAGTCGTGGGTAATCAACAATGCTCGCCGTCTCAATTCCTTCTTTCCATAAATATTTCTCATACTCAGGCCAGATGGGATTTCGCAGGTAAAGAAAAACAGGACGGCCAATCTTCGCCAGAGATTTCAGGATGATGAGCATACGCGCGCTGCCAGCGTCGCGGTCCGGCGTCGGGATGTGATCATCTATGACGAGAATATTGGGACCACGTTTTCTGTTCGCGGCCTTCTCTGCTAACGCAGGATCGTTCTCATAGTGTTCACGCTCTAAAACATCACGCCACTTCTCAACAAGCTTCTCACGATTAACAATCTGAAAATGTTTGAAGCCCGCCTGCGTGTCTCTTCCGGCGGTGACTCCCTCATAGTGAATGATGCGCGAAGCGGGCTGGTAGACAACTTTGTAGCCGAGCGAGCGCACGCCCATGCAGAGATCAATGTCTTCGTAATACGCGGGAGCGAAGCGGCGGTCAAAGCCTCTGAGACTGTCGAAAATAGTTTTGCGAATCAGCAGCGATGCGCCCGAACAATAATCAACCTCGCGCGCGAAAACGTACTTGCGATTCTCCGTAGATTTGCCCCAGCCGTAATGAAAAGCTCCGCCGTCCTTCCAGACAATCGCGCCAGCCTCTTGAATCAAACCGTCAGGATAGAGAAAGAGCGAGCCGACCGCGCCGACCGTCTCGTTGTCTTCGATAGTGTCCAGCAGATTTTTCAACCAGCCTTCGAGCACAACCGTGTCGTTGTTCAAAAAGACAAGACACTCTCCGCGCGCCACTGCTGCGCCCTGATTGCAGGCATCAACGAAACCCATATTCGCTTCGTTGTTAATCACTCGCACAATGTCTTTGAGGTGCGCAAGGACTCGCGCCGTCTCGTCGCTCGAAGCGTTGTTGACGACGATGATTTCATGCTCGCTTAAATCAATCTCTTGAATCAGCGAGCGCAGGCATTGAAAGGTATATTCGACTTTGTTGAAGACGGGAATGATGATGGAGCATCGAACGCGGCCAACGCTCAACTGCCTTCCGGCTTTGACGCCCTTGAGCGCGTCCATGATGAAGAGAAAATCCCGCGAGCTGAAAGGTGGAATGGCGTGAGAATCGGGCCGCGCCTTCACGTCCCACGCGCTTTGAAGGTCTAGGCCGTGATTGACGGCAACGCCGATTACGCGATGACCGAAACGAACGACGCGCGCAACCGTGCGCACACCTGAGCCGACCACCCCGACCGTCAAACGTCTTAATGATATTTTTAGAGATAGCGGAAGAACTCTCTTGAGTTTCTCTTTCATGCTTAGTCTTAGAGCGTGTTTAGAAATTAGGAGGAGAGATCAATGGAATGGTTAAACTGTTGTTGTGATGAACAGACAACCATATCCGACCGATCTCTCCGATGAGCAGTGGCAACTGCTCTCTCCTATGTTA